>DQZA01000089.1 GCA_011042035.1 Desulfobacteraceae bacterium | reverse complement strand
GGCGGATTAATTCCCCGCCCTTTGGGGCGGTTAAGATGGTTTCCGATTGATACCCCGCTGCTTGCGGCGGGGAAGTTCAGTTTTTGCTTGACAAGCTAATAAATTAGAGTACACTGAAAGTTTATGTCTGCAAAGGGGGCCAATGGTTATGTCTCTAGCCGAGCAAATCACCCAAGATTTTAAAGAAGCTATGCGTGGCAAGGACGAATTGCGCCTGTCCTGCCTGCGGATGCTCAAAACCGCAATAAAAAATAAGCAGGTCGAGAAGGGTAGAGAGCTTAAGGATGAGGAAATTCAGTCGGTTATCTCCTCTTTGGTGCGCAAAGGCAAGGAAGCGGCAGCGGAATTTTCCAAAGGCGGTAGACAGGATCTGGCCGAGAAGGAAGAACAAGAGATTCAAGTTTTTTACAAATATTTGCCTCAACAATTGGGCGAAGAAGAAATTGAATCTGTCCTCAGGGACGTCATTTCAGAAACCAATGCAACCAGCCAGAAGGACATGGGGCGTGTGATGAAGGCTGCTATGTCCAAATTGGCCGGCAAGGCTGACGGCAAGCTGGTAAGTGGTATTGCCAAACGGCTTCTGGGCAGCTAAGCGGTGAGGGCTTAAAAGGCTGCCGAGATTCCACTATTAATTGCTCTTTGTGCCAATAATGCCAAGACCGGCAGCCTTCGGTCATTTGCAATGATTTCAACTCACTGTCCGGAAAAGACCAATTATGACCATTTGAGCTTCCACAGGTTCCACTACCCTTTCCCGCTATCGGATTTGGGAAAGGTGAGGGATTAATGGACGACGCATCTTATCAGTCAGTAAAAGAAGAGATCAAACGATCTGCAGATATTGTGGATCTAGTGGGAAATTTTGTCCAGCTCCGAAAGGCCGGGAAAAATTACGTAGGCCTATGCCCCTTTCACTCGGAGAAGGAACCCTCTTTCACCGTCAACAGGGAAAGGCAGATGTTCCACTGTTTCGGGTGCAAAAAAGGGGGTGATATTTTTGATTTTTGGATGGCTTATCATCACTGCACGTTCCCAGAGGCCCTGAAAGATCTGGCAGAGAGGTATCATGTGCCGTTACCACAAAGGCCACTGACTGCCCAGGAAAAAAGGAAGAGGGAACGAATAGGGGCCATATTCAGTGCCAACGAAGCGGCACTAAGATATTTTCATGAAACATTGCTTAGAGATTCTGTGTCACATCATGCCAGGGAGTATCTGAAAAGTAGGGGAATTGGCCCTGAAATAACCAAAGAGTTCCTGCTTGGCTTTGCACCTGATCGATGGGAGGGTCTTGTTGAGTACCTTGAAAGGGAAAATATAGAACTAGGGATTGCCGAATCAGCAGGATTAATTATCTTAAAAAATAAAAGACGTTACTATGATAGGTTTCGCAAGAGGATAATTTTTCCGATCTTCGACCTCAAGGGGCGACCAATTGGATTCGGTGGAAGGGTGCTTGAGGGAAGCCATCCCAAGTATTTGAATACACCAGAAACTCCGGTTTTTCAAAAAGGGAAGGTACTATACGGATTGCAGGCCTCTTATACCCATATGAGGAGCACGAGGAGGGCTCTGATAGTCGAAGGTTATATGGACTTTTTGGCCATGTGGTCATTCGGCATCAGGAACAGCGCCGCTACCCTGGGTACCGCACTCACTGCTTCGCAGGTGCGGCGGCTCAAGGGTTATGTTGATGAGATAATAGTCATATTTGATTCTGATGAAGCTGGACGCAAGGCCGCATTGAGGGGGCTTCCGATCTTTGTTAATGAAGGCATCCAGGCAAGGGCAGTGTTGTTACCCGAAGGCCATGATCCAGACACTTTTTTGAGAGCAGAGGGCACTGAGCGATTTTTGGATCTGGTCAGTGCTGCGCCGGTGCTGCTTGAGTTTTACCTGGAACAGAGTCTTTCGGGGAAAGGCCAAAGCATTGAACAAAAGGTTGGCGTTGTGCGTGAGCTTTTGCCATCTATTTGTGAACTGAAGGACCCGATGTTGAGGGCCGCATTTGTGCAGAAAGTGGCAGAGGATACTGGGATAAGGGAAAATGTCGTATGGAGCGAGCTTGGGAAGGTTGCCAAGGGCCAGAGCAAACAGGTGTATCCTCAAGGTGGTAACAGTAAGCTTAATTCCGGCACGGTTAGGAAATTCACCAGGGATGTACATTTGTTGAATTTACTTATTTATCACCCGGAAGTAGCTCGGGAACTTGTAGATTGCCGCTGGCAATTACTCATGGAGGACGAAAATACCAGTAAGGTGATAAGTGCCTTCTTTGACAAACTTAAGAGAGAGGGGGGCTTTGAACCAGGGCAATTGATAGACGAATTGCCTGATGAGACCGCCAAGAACGAATTGCGAGAGTCATTGATGCAATCGTCATTTTACGATGAGGCGGGGGCTAGGATAGCTGTTTCTGAAATAAAACGGAAGATAGATGAATTGGAAATAATCTCTTCCATTCGCCAGGCGAAAGAGAGGGGCGATATGGAGGAGTTAAATGCCCTGCTCAAGCTCAGGGCAAAGCTTTATCAAGGTATGGTCTAATGAGGCCACAAGGAGGTCGGGGAATGGCTAAGAATACCGATATGGTTAACCTCAAGAGACTCATAGATATCGGTAAGAACAAGGGTTACATAACTTACGAGGAGCTCAATGATGATCTGCCCGAGGAGTTTATGTCCTCGGAGGAGGATATCGATGACCTGATGATGATGTTCGAAGAGTTGGACATCATGGTGATCGATGAATCCGCAAAAGAGGAGATAGAGAAGTCTAGGAGGCTGAAAAAGAAAAAGATGAAAGAAGAGGAAAGGGCCCAAGTCCGTCCTGAATTGGCTGAGAGCGGGCCCCGGGTCTCTGACCCAGTAAAGATGTATCTTAAGGAGATGGGATGCATCTCATTGCTCACCAGAGAAGGAGAAGTAGAGATTGCAAAGAGGATCGAAAGGGGCGAAAAGCAGGCCCTTAACGCCTTGCTGGATTGCTCTATTGCTGTGGAACACATCATTGAGCTGGGGGAGCAACTAAAAACGGGCGAGGCCAAACTCAAGGATGTAATAAACGATTTGGAAGATGAGGATAATTATGGGCAGATTGGCGAGAGAAAGGAATCCCTTATCCAGTTGATTAATCAGATCAGTAATTTGCATCAACAGTGCATGGAGATTCGCCGGGAGATGACAAAGGAGCGTTGCTCTGAAAAGAAAAAGAAGAAATTCCAGGCAGACTTGAAAAAGAAAAAGAAAGAGATCAGGGAGCTAATTGACTCCTTTAGGCTTGAGAAGCGCCAAGTGGACAAGATGGTAACGAAGCTCCAGGACACTGTCAGGGGGTTGGAGGAGGCTGAAAAGGATTTGGCTGACTGCATGCTCAAGGCCGGAGGCAAGCCCATTTCTTATATCAAGAAGCACTTTCCGAAGATTAACAAGGCTCAAAACGACGACGATATAATCCAGCCCCTTGGCCTTAAGAAAAGGGATCTGGCACAGATCAAGGAGAAGGTGGAGCGGGCGCAGGGATTAATAAAGAATGTGAAGGAACGTACCGGAATGACACCGCGCCAGCTCAAGGAAACCTTAAAAAAGGTTGAAAAGAGTGTAGACAAGGCAAAGAAGGCCAAAAGCGAGCTTATAGAGGCCAACCTGCGGCTTGTGGTCAGCATTGCGAAGAAGTATACCAATAGGGGGCTCCAGTTCCTGGACCTGATTCAGGAAGGTAACATCGGGCTCATGAAGGCCGTGGATAAGTTTGAATATCAGCGGGGTTATAAGTTCAGCACATATGCCACGTGGTGGATAAGGCAGGCAATTACGAGAGCCATAGCAGATCAGGCTAGGACCATACGTATTCCAGTGCATATGATAGAAACCATTAACAAGCTGATACGTACCTCTAGATACCTGGTGCAGGAGCACGGCCGAGAGCCCACACCCGAAGAGATCGCTGAGAAGATGGAGTTTCCTCTGGAAAAGGTGCGAAAGGTCCTTAAGATTGCCAAGGAGCCGATTTCTCTTGAAACGCCTATTGGTGAAGAAGAGGACAGCCATCTTGGGGATTTTATTGAGGACAAGAAGGTGCTGTCCCCTGCGGAGGCTGTTATTAACTTCAACCTGGCTGAGCAGACCCGAAGGGTGCTGGCCACACTCACTCCCAGGGAGGAAAAGGTGCTCCGGATGCGTTTCGGAATAGGAGAAAAGGCAGATCATACCCTTGAAGAAGTGGGGCGAGATTTTAATGTAACTCGTGAAAGAATTAGGCAGATCGAGGCTAAGGCCCTGAGAAAGCTCAGGCATCCCAGTAGGAGCAAGAAACTGAAAGGATTTGTAGAGAGTTAGATTTTGTCGCGAATATGCCGGTTGGGCTAGTAGGTTAAGGATTTTGCTTGACAAATTTTGTTTTAGTGAGCAATCTAATTAGATAGTGCC
>DQZA01000015.1 GCA_011042035.1 Desulfobacteraceae bacterium | reverse complement strand
GTTGTTACCCATAAGCATTGGCGTGTTCTTTATTCTTGTTTTTTTCACTAGGCAGACCTACAAAGGCTATTCGGCGGCAAATGAGCAAGTGAGGTTGGCAAGTGGGGAAGTTGAGAAACTGCAGCAAAAAATTGCCCCGCTGGAAAGTAGGCTGGAGGCCCTTGAGAGTTCGCGCAAATTTTACAAGGATATTGAAAACTACGTTAAGGGGCGACCTGACCTATACAAGGTAATCAATGAGATAGCCGCCCTTGTACCGGAGGGCACTTGGTTTTCTCACCTGTTGTACGAAAGGGGTAGTGTGACGGTTAGAGGCACAAGCAAGGATGCTCTGGAGGTACTAAAACTGCTCAGAAAATCCGAGATGTTTGGGCAGGTAAAGCTCGTGGGGTCTGTGAGCAGGGACAGGTTTGATAATGAGCGTTTTAGAATAAGGATTGAGCTTGAAAAAGGTATCGTTAAAGGTAGATAGGCTGAAGACCGAAGGCTGCAGACTGTTAGTTCCCTTCAGCCTTTAGGCTAGACAGCTTCAGTCTAAAGGTGTGAACAGTAGCAAGATGAAACTGAGAGAGAAAAGAACCCGAAGAATCGTAATAGGCCTGGCCCTTATCTTCGCCTGCGTATTGGTATGGTGGGCGAGGGTCTATTCTCCCCTAAAGGAGCGGACCAATGATCTAAACGTGAAACATATGCAATTTGGTGTGGAGAAGCACAAGTTGGAAAAAAAGCTCCAGAAGCTTGGGCAGGCTATAAGGGAAAAAAGCAAGGCTTCTAACAGGTTCAGGCGCTTGCCACGTACGGTAAAGGCAAGAAGCCTGGAAGAGGCGAACGCAATGATCCAGGCAAAGATGCAATCATTTTTTGAGGGCCATGATATACAACTAAACGCATACAAGGAATTGCCCCCTGGAAAGTGGGGAGAGTATCAAGTGGGTAGGGTGGAATTTCGGGTTTCGTGTACCGCGAAAAGGCTTGCAGAATTACTACAGTTCCTGGGAAAGCAAGAAGAAGGAATTCGCGTGGACAGGCTTGAGATTAACAGCCGCATACGAATGAGGAAAAGGCTCCGGGTGACCCTTCGTTTGGCTTCGCTATTTATAAAGGGGCCCGTGAAAGGCGCGTAATTACAAAGAGAGGAAGAACAGTCCTATGAAAACAGCGAGTAGAGAAGATGTGAATAGGGTAAGGAATATATCCATTGCCGGTTTGCTTGCATTGTTCCTGATCTTCGGCTCTTTAGGTTGCGCTATTATGCAGGGCGGGCAGAAAAGGGGATTCCCAGAAACAGGCCAGCTCACTGAACCCGTTGAAAAGGATACTGAAAAGCAGGGCCCTGGAGACCTGCTTAAACCTGAAAAGAAAGGGGCAGAGAACGCAATTATGAACCAGGATGGGTCCCAGCAGATAGCCGGAGAGCAAGCCCATGAGGAGCCTGGTCCGCCAAAGGCAGTTGCGCAAACGGTCAAGTCAACAATAGGTAAGAGTGTGTCAGGGCAGTCTCTTAAGCCTAATTTGTCTGGTGTCAATCCAACCAACGAACCCTCGGTGCATGTTGAGTTGGCCTTTGATAATGCAGACCTCTACGAAGTATTGGATGCCACACTCTATGAATTGTTCAAGGTCAATTACATGGTAGACCCCAGCTTGCGCACAAAGGTGACTTTTCATCTGTCGGGAAATTATACCAAGTCACAATTCATCAACATCTTTAATAATGTGCTTCAGCTTAGCAACTTGGCCATAGTTAAGGGCCCGGGAAACATCTACAAGGTGACCCGCAGGGCGATCAGCGGGGGTGTGTCCAATGCCCCTTTACAGACACAGGAGGGAAATGCTGCGGTTGGTGATATCACCAGGCTCATTAGGCTGAGATATATTTCGGCCGGAACTGCTGCTAAGAATCTTAAGCCCTTTCTTTCCAGCGGTGCCACCATAGTCCAGGATACTGTTACCAATTCCGTGATTATCACTGACACGTCCAACAACATAGCCAAGGCGGCCGGGATACTCGGTGCCCTGGATGTGCCGTACTTCAGTGATATATCCTGGCAGTTGTTTCCACTGAGGGAAGTAGAGGCCTCGGAGATAGTTAATGACCTGGAAAAAATGTTAAAGACGGGCGGCTTGTTCAAGAGACCTGGCATCAACGAGGGGTCATTTCAGATCCTTCCCATAAAGACCATGAACGCTATTCTTGTGGCAAGCCGATGGCCCTCTATTCTTACCCTTGTTGAACAGTGGATAGGTGCCCTGGATCATGCGGACGAGTCGAGGACCAACGTGTATGTTTACTTTGTGCAAAATGGTAGTGCCGTGGAGCTTTCTGACCTCTTGAAGCAGGTATTTGGCGAGAGCGTGTCAAAGAAAAACGCAGAGAGGAAGACCATAGTTAAGCCCAAGGTAAAGGCCCAAGTGGAACGTATCTCGGCCGAGGTTACGGGGGAAGTCCAGATCATTCCTGATGAGACCAACAATGCCATAGTAATTAAGGCAAATAACCGTGATTATATGCTGATAAAGAAGGTGCTGGAAAAACTTGACAATGTGCCGCGCCAGGTGTTGATAGACGTGTTGGTGGCTGAAATATCTTTGACAGGCTCACTGAAATACGGGATTGAGTGGTTTCTGCAAGGCCACAGGGCTAACTATACCATTCAAGGGGCGCTGGATAACAAGGTGAAGAGGCCCATAAATACCCCTCTAGGGAGTTCTACAGGGTTCAGTTTGGGGGTTTATGATCCCATTAGCTTCATGAGGGGCCTAATTACGGCCTTGGGCTCGGAGTCAAATGTGAACATCCTGTCTTCACCGAGCATCCTTGCCATTGACAATAAAGAGTCCATCATAGAGGTGGGTGAGGAGGTTCCCACGGTCACTGGACAAACAACTAGTGCTACCAGCGGAACTACCATCACTAACACTATTCAATACCGTTCAACTGGGATCATACTCAAGGTTACTCCCCACATAAATTCGAGCGGATTGGTCAAGATGGAGGTATCCCAAGAGGTGAGTGAAAAGGGCGAATTCAACACGGCCCTGTCCAGTTACACCTTTTTAAACCGTAAGGCAAATACCACCCTTGTTGCAGAAGATGGGCAGACCATTGTCATAGGCGGACTGATGAAGAGCAACAAGTCAGTTTCTCAAGCCGGAATTCCCTGGCTGAGAAGGATTCCCATACTTGGATATCTATTTGGGGGCTATGAAAAGGAGGCAAAGAAAAGTGAGTTGATGATTCTGATTACCCCGCACGTGATAAAGAACAGATCTGAAGCAGATGAGATAACCAGAGAGTTCTCCAGGAAGGTCGGGGGCTTGAGAAATCTCATCAGGCGTAAAAAATGACAAGGAGAGGGCAATGAAGCTTAGAGCATGCTTTGCTGGTGTTGTTGGGCTTACTGCCACTGCCGTTGCTTTGGCTTTTGCCGGTGCGCAAGAGCCTCCAATGGTAGAAAAGCACATTTTCTCTCCGGATACGGAAATTGCCGAGTCCCCCAAAAAGGGAGCCTCTCCCAAGGCCAATAAGCTGGAAGGTAAAATTACTTTCACGGGTGTCATCATTTCTCCTCAGGGGAAGCGGGCCATTATCAAGCAGAAAGGGGAGTACAGGAAAGAGGGGAACGACAGGTCAAGCCTATACAAGGAGGGTGATGAGATCGATGGTATGACCCTCAAGGAAATAGGGGGTAACTTCGTCGTACTGCTGGATGAAGGCAAGGAGGTGCGTATCAAGCTCTATACGGGGGACAAGAGAAGGCCTGTTCCTCCTTCACAACCAAAGGTGAGAAAAGCCCCTCCACCGAAGCCACGTGCTCCCAAGCGGGTAAAGCCGCCATCTGCTGTTACCAAGAGACGCGTATCACGGCCCATTTTGGGGAAAAGACCAACTCAGAGCCCCTCATTTCCCAAGGGTAGTAAATAAGGCGAAGCAGTCATCACTCGCATTTTCCCAGCCTTTGCCGAACAATTTGAGGTTTAACTTGGCGCCAGCTAGGAGTTGTGCAGTGTATTGTCCTTCTAATGTGTTGCCTCGATAGGTTACTTTGCTCTGCCAGCGGGTTTTCTGCCCCGCAATGTCGGTGGTTATATCAAATGTTACAGAAGGTCCACTTCTTTCTTCGTTATTTTGCAACTCGGTAGGTCGGCCCCTGGGAATGGCAGCCTGTTTATGTGCCCGCATGTAGCCTTTCTTGGCAGGACCCACAAAGGTACAAAAAAATGCCTCTATTGCGGGGTAGGTTATATTTTGGTGGTCCCAACGGGACTCGAACCCGTGTCTTCGGCGTGAGAGGCCGATATCCTAGACCGCTAGACGATGGGACCACGTTGTAGAGAAAAATGGCTGGGGGACTAGGATTCGAACCTAGGTTAACGGGGCCAGAACCCGTCGTCCTGCCGCTGGACGATCCCCCAGCGCCCATTTTCTTAATATTTTGAGGAAAATCGGGAAAAAGT
>DQZA01000319.1 GCA_011042035.1 Desulfobacteraceae bacterium | reverse complement strand
GAACTTGCAAGGGAAAAGATCCTGTTTGATAATCTGACTCCTCTTTACCCCGATGAGAGGATTAGGCTGGAGACCACGCCCGATAACCTGTCTGCCAGGATAATGGACCTGATGACACCCATTGGTAAGGGACAGCGAGGTCTTATTGTTGCACCTCCTCGAACGGGAAAAACCATGTTGCTGCAAAATGTAGCCAACAGTGTTACGGCAAATCATCCTGAGATCCATAAGATAGTGCTGCTGATAGATGAGAGGCCAGAAGAGGTCACTGACATGCAGCGGTCAGTGGATGCAGAGGTGATCAGCTCCACATTCGATGAACCGCCTCATCGCCACGTACAGGTGGCGGAAATGGTTATAGAGAAGGCGAAAAGACTGGTGGAGCACAAGCTTGATGTGTTGATCTTGCTTGATAGCATCACCAGGCTGGCTAGGGCCTACAATGCGGTGGTTCCCCCTAGCGGGAAGATTCTCTCGGGAGGCTTGGATTCCAATGCCCTGCACAAGCCCAAGCGTTTCTTTGGAGCAGCCCGGAATGTGGAGGAAGGTGGAAGCCTTACCATAATCGCTACCGCACTTATAGATACTGGGAGCAGGATGGATGAGGTCATATTCGAGGAATTCAAGGGAACCGGTAACATGGAAATCCATCTAGACAGGAAGCTGGCTGATCGAAGGGTGTTTCCTGCAATTGACATAAATAGATCGGGAACCAGGAAGGAAGAGTTGCTGCTGGAAGAGGCAGACTTGAATAGGATATGGATCTTGCGCAAGCTCCTTGCCCCGCTGACCCCCACCGATAGCATGGAATTTTTGCTTGAAAAAATAAAAGGAACAAAGGATAATAAAGAGTTTCTAGCATCAATGAGCCAGTGAGAAATGTTCACCGGCGACCGTTTACGGTTCACTGCAGAAGAGGAGTATCTGTTTTTGTCATTCCCGTGCCTGCCTAACATCAGGCAGGAAATCGGAAATCTATGAATTGAGATCAGTACAGAAGCTTCAAGGAGAGTAAGAACAAATGAAAGAGGGAATTCATCCGGAATATTACAAGGCCAAGGTGAAGTGTGCGTGTGGTAACGAGTTTGAGACGGGATCCACTTTGAAGGAGATCAAGGTGGAGATATGTTCAAAGTGCCACCCTTTTTTTACCGGTAAGCAGAAACTGGTGGACTCCGCAGGAAGGGTGGAGAGGTTTAAGAGGAAGTACGCCAAGTACCAAAAACAAGAAGAAAAGTCCCAATAACATTGACCTGATATGCCTTATTGGGAGGATCCAGGATCCAAGCGCTAAGGCCTCAAATGGATTCAAGAAAGAACCCCCAGGAACCTACCAAGATCAGGGACTCCGCAACGGGCCACACATAGCTTCATGAAAGGGGAGTGCGCCTTCACGGCCACTCCTATCTTTTTTGAGCCGTACCAATCCGGTATGGGCAGTCTTCGATTCCTATATAAAGCCATTGGCTTTGCAATAATAATAAGGCGGGCAACTCATGTTTGCAAAGATACGAGAAATAGAAGAGCGGTTTGATTCCATTGAAAAGGATTTAAGCAATCCTGAAATTATCAACAACCAAAGGGAATACCAAAGGTACCTCAAGGAACATGCCACCCTGTCGCCCATCGTTGAGACCTTCAGGCGGTACAAGTCCATTGAACGCGAGATAGAGGACAATAAAACCCTCCTCAATGATCCAGACCCTGAGATGCGCAAGCTCGCCAAGGAAGAAATAGAAAACCTCAGAGAGAGAATGGAGAGGCTCGAGACACAACTGAAAATACTCCTGCTGCCCAAGGACCCCAATGACGAAAAGAATATCCTCCTGGAGATAAGAGCAGGGACTGGGGGCGAGGAGGCAGCCCTGTTTGCGGCAGATTTGTTTCGCATGTATACCCGGTACGCCGAGGCCAAGGGCTGGAAGACGGAGATAATGAGCCAGCACCTCACAGGAATAGGGGGATTTAAAGAGATAATCGTCTTGATAGAGGGGAAAAATGTTTACAGCCGCCTTAAGTTTGAAAGCGGCGTTCACAGGGTGCAAAGGGTGCCGGAAACCGAGGCTCAGGGTAGAATCCATACCTCAGCGGTGACGGTGGCCGTGCTTCCTGAGGCTGAGGAGATTGATGTACAGATCGACCCTGAAGATCTTCGCATAGACGTCTATAGGGCATCCGGCCACGGTGGGCAGCACGTGAACACCACGGATTCTGCCGTAAGAATCACCCACATCCCTACTGGTCTCGTGGTTACCTGCCAGGACGAAAAATCGCAGCACAAGAACAAGGCAAAGGCCATGAAGGTTCTCCGCTCCCGTCTTTACGAACTTCAACAGGCAGAGCTACATTCAAAGATTTCAGAAGAAAGAAGGATCCTGGTGGGTTCAGGGGACCGCAGTGAGCGGATTAGGACATATAACTTCCCCCAGGGTAGGGTAACCGACCACAGAATAGGGCTTACTCTCTACAAGCTGGAAGATATCCTGCAAGGAAACCTGGACATGGTTATTGATCCACTGATTACCCATTTTCAAACCGAGGCCCTCAAGCAGGCCTCCTACCATTGATATTGCCTCACCCCATGGAAAAACGAACCTGGAGCATTAAGGAGCTTTTGTTCGTTGCAGCTGGATATCTGCAAGAAAAGGGGGTAAGTAACCCTAGGCTCGATGCAGAGGTTCTTTTGGCTCACGTGCTTGGGGTAGAGCGTATCACCCTATATCTAGAATTTGACCGGCCCTTGACAGCAGGTGAAGTATCCAGCTTTCGCCGGCTCGTCAAGAGAAGGGCAGATCATGAGCCACTCCAATACATCACGGGGAAGCAGGAATTCTGGTCCCTTGAATTTACGGTTAATCCCCATGTGCTAATCCCCAGGCCGGAGAGCGAGCTGCTTGTTGAACACGCACTAAGGGTATGCGGAGAGCTGAACAAGGGCGAAGAAGGTGGCCTGACAATCTTGGACCTTTGCACAGGCTGCGGCGCCATTGCTGTATCCATCGCAAAAGAGCTACCACAAGCGCAGGTATGGGCAACGGATTGCTCCGGGGAGGCCCTAACTGTTGCAAGGATCAATACAGAAAGGCATGGTGTTGCCTCAAGGGTAAAACTGGTTCGGGGAGAGCTTTTTGAGCCCTTAAGATCCCAGGGGTCGAAATTCCACGTTATTGTCTCCAACCCTCCTTACGTTGCAACGGAGGACCTCGAAACCCTGCCAAGGCAAGTGCGCGATTATGAACCCCGCCAAGCGCTAGACGGCGGGCCTGGCGGTATGGTTTTCATTGAAAGAATCATTAAAGAGGCGCCAGATTTTCTGGCCCCTTCCGGGCGAGTTATGATAGAAATGGACGCTCGACAGACAGCAAGGGCCAGGGAGCTAGTGGGCTCGGTTTCAGCATATCGTGCTTGGGATGTCATAAAGGACTATGGTGGGTTAGATCGGGTGTTTATAGCTGGAGGACGGTGACCATGCCTCTTGTGGCCACTGGGCTCGAATTGTCCAAAAGAGTTGGATCACATCTATCATCATTATAGGAGCGGATTTAGTGTCAGGGGCCGTACAGATATACGAAGAGCTGTACCTTGGTGATTCGGTATTTCACAGACTGGATCCAAGGGTGAAGCTGATATGCTGCTCTTTTTTTTCCATGGTAATGGCAGTATGCTGGACATGGGAGGCCCTATGTCTTGGATTGTTTTTTTCAATTACATGGGTGTTGTTGGCAAGACTGCCTGTGAAGAAGGTGGCTGTCCGCATATTGATGGTCAATGGGTTTATTGCTATTTTGTGGTTGATCCTTCCATTTGCTGTTAATGGGGAGAAGCTGTTTTCGATAGGGCCACTGAGTGCCACTGCAGAAGGTGTCAGCTATGCCCTTCAGATTACACTTAGAAGTAATTCCATTGTGTTGGCACTTCTAAGCCTCCTGGCGACCTCATCTCTTTTTAGCCTCGGTCATGCCATGGGAAAGCTCGGGTTACCGGACAAGGTTGTACAATTACTCCTATTTGCCTATAGGTACATTCACGTTATCCACATGGAATACCGTAGACTTCTTAACGCCATGAAGATAAGGGGGTTTCAGGCGAAAACCAACTTGCATACTTACAGGACCTATGCTTACTTAATAGGAATGCTGCTGGTAAAAAGCGCTGAGAGGGCTGAACGAATCCGGCGCGCCATGTTATGCCGGGGCTTTAAGGGCAAATACTATGATCTGACCGAATACAGCTTTGGTACCACTGATCTACTTGTAGGTGGTAGCATTGTTATAGCAACTATATTGGTGATATGGATAGAATGGATAGCAAGAACACACTTATTCACCTAAGGGATATCAGTTTTTCTTATCCTGGAGGAGAACCGGTTTTTCAAGGGCTTTCCTTTCGTCTTCTTGAAGGAGAGAGACTGGGCCTCATAGGTCCTAATGGGAGCGGCAAAACTACCTTGTTTCACAT
>DQZA01000227.1 GCA_011042035.1 Desulfobacteraceae bacterium | reverse complement strand
GGAATGTCGAAGAGTAATGGGAAGGAGGGGTACTACTTAAAGATAGCAGTTGATTATGTCCCGACACCAAAGAAAACACCCATCAATGACAGCAAAGACGAGAAAAAGGAGACCAAGGCGCAAAAGGCCGAGAGTGAGGTCAGCACGAAGGAGCTTGAATTCAAGGCAAGGCAACTAAATGACCGGTTGAGCCCTTGGGTCTTTGCGGTCTCTCGTTGGAACGCTCAGGCCTTTGCCACAGACCCGCAAGAGTTGATGGAGAAAAAAAGTGAGAAAAAATCAACAACCCAAAAGGATAGACCAAATAAGAAAAAAGGCTGAAAGACTGCGGGTACGCCTGGCAGAACTAGGGTCCACTGTTGTTGCCTTCTCAGGCGGTGTGGACAGTTCCTTTTTGCTTGCCATGGCTGAAGATACGCTTGGCAGAGATAATGTACTGGCTGTAACTGCCACCTCACCTACCTATCTTTCTCGCGAAGAGACCAAGGGCAGAGATTTTGCAAGAAAGCAGGGTATCAGGCATCTGATTATTTTTTCCAATCAAATGGGAGACCCAAAGTTTATATCAAACCCACCCGAGCGGTGTTATCACTGTAAGAAGATCCTGATGAACCAGCTTGTGGACATCGCAAAGAAAGAAGGCCTGGCCCATGTCATCCATGGTGCCAACAAGGACGATCTCGTAGATTTTAGGCCAGGCTTTCGCGCGGCAGAGGAGGCCGGGGCCATGGCCCCCTTGGTGGATGCGGATCTCGGGAAGGATGAAATAAGGTTTTTATCGAAGGAGATGGGACTACCCACCTGGGACGACCCCTCCATGAGCTGCCTTGCCACAAGGATCCCATATGGCGAACCCATAACCTTGGAAAAGCTCACAATGGTGGAGCAGGCAGAGGACTTTCTGCTGGAAAAGGGCTTCAATCAAGCACGGGTCAGGCATCACGGGACGGTGGCAAGGATAGAGGTCTTTCCAGATGATATAGAAAGATTTCTTGAGCGAGGTCTGAGGGAGCAAGTGGTGAAAAGATTTCGGGAGATCGGTTTTCACCACGTGTCATTGGATCTGGAAGGGTACATCAGCGGGAAGATGAACCGGGATCTCAATAATTAGAAGACAGACGCCTGACGAAAGATATCCGAAGAATGAGAGAAAAATGAAATCGGGGTACTCGCTTTATGTAAAAGCGAAATGCCCCGATCCTCGTGCTAGAAGTGTTTAAAGAACTGTTACGTTAACCGCCGCGGGTCCTTTTGTGCCTTGCTCGATGTCAAAGGTAACTCGGTCGCCTTCGCGCAAGGTCTTGAAACCGCTGCCATTGATGCCGGTGTGATGTACGAATACATCAGGACCGTCTTCTTGCTCGATAAAGCCGTAACCTTTTTGGTCGCTAAACCACTTTACGATTCCATTTGCCATAGTGACACCCCCTTTCCTTCTTAGATTTTCCTGGTTCCAAACTTCAGGGGCCACTCTGTCAAATGGATCCTGCCTGAGTACGAAACCACTCCCTGCCAGGGACTCCTCCCTAAGCAGACACTCTCACCATAAACTGTTTTTTGAAAAAAGCAAGCTTTTTGTTAGGCTCTCAATAAATAATTCTCTTGGCCCGAATTCACTAGTTACCTGGCCCTATAAATTTTGGAGACCGCTTCCTGCCAGAATTCTCCGGGCGCCTCGGCTCCCTCCGCTAATAGCCTGTAAGCCTTGGTTAGCCTTTGGTCGGTTTTCGCTTTTTCTCCACTGGGCGACAACAGGTTCATAGTATTCCTCCCACGCGGTCAGGAGTACTGTTAAAGCCATGTCATTGTCCGGTTCAGGGGCGTTTATTGGAAAGAAACTCCCTTGACATGGGGCTCTTACTGTTGTTTGTTGACATGCATGAAATTCATTGCAGATTTACATATCCACTCCAGGTATTCCAGGGCCACATCAAAACAGCTTGACCCTGAACACCTTTCCCTCTGGGGCCAAAAAAAGGGTATAGCGGTTGTGGGCACTGGGGACTTTACCCATCCGGCATGGCTAAAGGAATTAAAAGAAAAACTAACGCCTGCCGCACCGGGCCTCTACCGCCTTAAGCCCGAACTTGAGAAGGCCACAAAAGACCAGGTCCCCAAGGCGTGTGAGTGCAAGGTTCTATTCATGCTGAGTGTGGAGATCAGTTGCATATACAAAAAAGATGGGAAGACCCGTAAGCTCCATCATCTCATCTTAATGCCTGATTTTGAAAGTGCCGAGCGGCTGAATCATAAACTGGAGGCCATTGGAAATATCACATCCGATGGGAGGCCCATATTGGGACTGGACTCGCGAGACCTGCTGGAAGTGGTGCTGGAGGCAGATGAGAGGTCATTTTTTATTCCTGCCCACATCTGGACCCCGTGGTTTTCTCTGTTTGGATCAAAGTCTGGCTTTGATCACATAGAAGAGTGCTTTGGGGACCTTTGCGGTTATATTCATGCCCTAGAGACGGGGCTTTCTTCTGATCCTCCGATGAACCGGCTCTTAAGCGCACTGGATGGATATATCTTGGTGTCTAACTCCGATGCCCACTCACCATCAAAGTTGGGGCGGGAGGCAAACCTATTTGACACGGAGCTTGATTATTACTCAATGGTGAAGGCCATGGCCGAAGGGACAGGGTTTATGGGAACCATCGAGTTTTTCCCTGAAGAGGGCAAGTACCACCTGGATGGTCACAGAAAATGCGGCGTGAGGCTTGACCCTTATGAAACAAGGCAAAACCATGGGTTGTGCCCTGAGTGTGGGAAACCTCTAACAGTTGGTGTCCTTCATCGGGTGTTTGAGCTTGCGGACAGAGATAAACCGGTTTTGAGTAAAGACTTTGTAAGCCTGATTCCTTTAACAGAGATCCTTTCCGAGATTCTGCGTTGCGGCTCAGGTTCAAAGAAGGTGGCCGCCGAGTACGTGGCTCTACTCCATAATCTAGGTCCGGAGCTATTCATCCTGATGGATGCTCCGCTGGAGTCCATTGAAAAACAAGGAGGTCCTTTGCTGAGGGAAGCAATAGAGAGGATGAGGGGTGGTCGCGTTATTCGGGAGGCCGGGTTTGATGGTGAGTACGGCCGAATAAGGCTTTTTGAAGACCATGAGATTGTTTCATTAAAGGGACAGGCAGCGCTTTTCCAGAGGGCAGAAGACCGGGGTAGGAGGTCAGGAACACCAACCCTGGAAAAGGTAACAAGAAGGACGGGATTGGCCGTCAGGAAAAAGGCCAAGGCTGAGGTGGGTAATATAGACCCGATCCTTGACCCACTGAACAAGGAGCAGCGCAATGCTGTAACCTCTGGTGGCGGGCACATGCTTGTGAAAGCGGGGCCTGGAACGGGCAAGACCATGACCCTTACACATAGAATAGCCTATCTTCTGAGAGAAGGTCTGGCCAGCCCCGAGCAAATCCTCGCCCTGACCTTTACGCGAAAGGCGGCCCAGGAAATGAGATCGAGGCTTGAGAGGCTCGTGGGAGAGTCTCTATGCGACCGGCTTAATATTTCAACGTTTCACAGCCTGTGCCTCGAGATGCTAAAGGAGCAAAGGGAGAAGACGGGTTTGCCTTGGCCCCTGGTGCTATGTGGGGAGTCTGATTCCCTTCTTCTTTCCAATAAGATACTAAGTGATTTCACCGGAAGGAGGCCAGGGCTGACGAGATTTCGGAGAGCCCTTTACGAGTATAAACTGCACGGTGGCCATTATGAGGGTGGGCGGTTCAGTGGGGTTGGAAAGGAGCTACTGGAGCGGTACAGGCTGCACCTTGAACAGTTGGGTATGGTGGATCTGGATGATCTGGAAGTGGAGACCTTCAGGTTGTTGGAAAGGCATGAGGGCGTGAGACGTGTTTATGGATCCAGGTACAAATGGATATTTGTTGATGAATACCAGGACACCAACCCCGTTCAGGCCGCAATGGTCAAGATGCTGGTAAAGGCAGGCGGAGGTAATCTTTTTGCCATCGGAGATCCAGATCAGGCCATTTATGGGTTTAGAGGCGCAGATGTAACAAGTTTCTACAGGTTTTTGGAAGACTTTCCTGGTGCGGCTATCATCACCCTTAAACGAAGCTATCGGTCCACAAACAAGATTCTGCAAGCCTCTGCGAGTGTCCTTGGCATGGGCGAGGCCTTAGAATCACAGGTTGGGGAGGGTGATAACGTTTTTACTGCACCCTGCGGTACTGAGGCCGAAGAGGCAGAGATGATAGTGGAGACCATTGAGAGACTCATGGGTGGGGTGTCATATTTTTCCCTGGACAGCGGGCGCGTGGATTCGTCTTCAGGCAGTGAATCACTGTCATTCGGGGACTTTGCAGTGCTTTACAGGCTTAACTCCCAGGCTACTGCTCTCAAAGAGGCCCTGGAGCGCCGTGGTATCCCTTTTATTGTTTCGGGCGATGTTCCATTGATTGAACATTTTCCGGTAAACGTTGTATGGCGCTTTCTT
>DQZA01000238.1 GCA_011042035.1 Desulfobacteraceae bacterium | reverse complement strand
TGTGATAAAACTTGAGGAAAACTATAGATCTACGCAGCCCATCCTATCCTTTACCAATGCCCTTATGGATAGGGCCGAGGAAAAATATACAAAGTGTCTTTTTACGAGGCGGCAGGGGGGAGGGCTCCCAAGGTTGGTCAACACAAGGACTGAACCAGAGCAGGCCTTGTTCGTTTGCAGAGAGATCAAGGAGAAACTGAACCAAGGCAGAAAGCTTTCTGAGATTGCCGTACTCTTCCGCGCTGCCTACCATTCATTCGAGCTGGAGTTGGAGTTGGCCCGGCAGGGGCTCCGCTACATCAAGGTGGGGGGATTCAAGTTCATGGAGTCAGCCCACATTAAGGATCTGCTTGCCCATTTTAGGGTGGTTCTCAATCCCGACGATCTGGTTAGCTGGGGGAGAATCTTGAGGCTTGTCCACGGCATAGGGCAGGCGAAAAGCGAAAGTATCATCAGGTGGATTAAGGAAAACAACACCCCGGTTGCCAATCTCTGGAAATGGCCGGGAGCAGGCCGTGCGCAACAGGGCCTTCAGTCACTGGCAAATTTCCTGTCTACCTTGAGTACCGATGGGGTTGCTCCAAAGCCCGCGGTGGAACGAGCCCTTGATTACTACCGGCCCATACTGGCTGAGCGTTACGATGATTATCCAAAAAGAGAAAGAGAACTGGAGCAACTGGTGGTTATGGCTGGCAGGTACAAGGGCCTGAGGAGCTTCATAGACGACCTTGTGCTTGAACCACCCACCAGTGCTGCTGACATGGGGCCGGAACAGCGGGGTGAGACCCTTACACTTTCTACTGTGCACTCTGCCAAGGGATTAGAATGGTCTGTGGTCTTTATAATATGGGTGATGGAGGGGAGGTTTCCCTCATCGCAAGCTTACAGTGATCCCCTGGCCCTGGAAGAGGAACGAAGGCTTATGTATGTGGCAGCGACTCGGGCAAAGGATGAACTCATTTTGTGCTACCCGGGCCAGGAATCGATTCCATCGTGGCAAATGGGGTGGAACAATAATGGCGGAGGCCTGTCTTGTTTTCTTAAGGATCTACCCTTCAGCGTGGTTACCCATCAAGTCTCTGGCAGCAGCAGGATGAGGGGGCCTTCCTTTGATAAAACAGATAGGCCTGCCCATGGGGTGGCCATGGGATTTTCGCCCGGTGATAGGGTCCAGCATCCGGCCTTTGGGGCAGGTGTGGTTTCTCGGATGGTGGGGGATGAGAAGGTGGAGGTCCTGTTCAGGAACGCGGGGAGAAAGCTCTTACACCTGGCATATACGACGCTTGAAAAGGCGTAAGATATAAGGCGCAGGGCGTAGGGCGTAGGGGGAAGGCAGCTAGTGTTCTTCAGGACAGAGGAGGTACTTTATAGAGATTTATGGAAAGATTTACTACGTATGAAAGTGCCATAAGATACCTTTATGGGTTACAGAAATACGGGATAAAATTTGGGCTTTCAAAGACTGAAAACCTCATGGCAGCCATGGGAAATCCCCACAATGGAGAGGTATACATCCACATAGCTGGGACCAATGGAAAGGGCTCCATTGCAGCCTTTTTGAGTTCCATATTAAAGGAGGCAGGCTACCGAGTCGGCCTTTACACTTCCCCTCACCTGGTTCGATTCACCGAGAGATTCAGGGTCAACGGCAAAGAAATATCAAAAAAAGATGTGGTGGATTTGGTAAATATCTTTCGAGAAAAGATTATTGAAGACGAACCACCTACTTTTTTCGAGTTTACCACCGCCATGGCCCTGCAATATTTTGCGCAGCAGGAAACCGACATAGCTATAATGGAAGTGGGAATGGGGGGAAGGCTCGATGCCACTAACATTATAATGCCCAAGATTACGATTATTTCTAACATTGCGATGGAACATCAATTTTTTCTTGGAAACACGCTGTTGGAAATAGCAAGGGAGAAGGCGGGCATCATAAAGCCGGGTGTTCCACTTATTACCGGTGCAAGGCGCAGGAAGGTTGTAGAGCTTTTCAGGAATACGTGTGAAAGCAAGGGTGCTCCCATGATAAGGATCGGCGAGCAGGTGAGGTACCGCTATGGACCTTCGGGGCTCAATTATTATGGGTTGTGGCACAAATGGAAAAATCTCAAAATCGGTTTACAGGGAAGATTTCAGGCACGTAATGCCGCAACAGCCCTTGCTGCTGCTGAACAATTGTCCCAGTTGGGTTTTCCAGTGGCAGACGAGGCATTTAATAAGGGTGTAAGGGAGGCATGTTGGCCTGGAAGAATGCATATAATTGGAGACGGACCCCGCATTTTGCTTGACGGGGCGCACAATCCAAGGGCCATGCAAGTTCTGGCCCACACGGTGAAAACCGAAATGGAATATGATCGCCTCATAGTGGTTATCGGGGTAATGGAAGACAAGGACACAAGAAGCATATTGAAACAGATTGTATCCCTAGCAGATCATGTGATATATACCCGGCCTAAGTATTCAAGGGCAGCAGAGCCTAGTGTCCTATACGGATATGGTAAATTGGAACACAACTCGGGGCAGATAGTTGCCCGATTAGATAAAGCCATAGAAAAGGCCAAGGCCATGGCAGGGCCTTCGGATCTAATTCTTATCTGTGGATCGCTTTTTACAGTGGGAGAGGCGCTAAGTTACCTGGACCCAGTCAATTTTTCACCCGAGGATGACTGAATGAAGAGAAAGAATTACAGGGTTTGTTGGGGAATCATTCCTGTTCTGTTCATATTTTTTGGTATTTTTACTGACAACCCTTGTGCCGCCGCGAACAAGTTGCGGAACTTAAAGCAACTTAAGTCAACGGAGCAGCCATGGGAGATTAGTGCCAACAAACTGGTATATAAGGAAAAAGAGAAAGTCTATGTGGCAGATGGCAATGTTGTTATCAAGAAAGGTACCCAGGTCCTCAATGCCCAAAAGGCAATCTATGACCGCACTACTGGCATAGCCAAGGTGTGGGGAGATGTACGGTTTGAAAGCCAAGGGGACATTATTAAAGGGCAGAAAGGCGTCTTTAACCTTAAAGAAAAGACGGGCACGATAGAAAATGGACATATTTTTTTGAGGGAGAACAACCTGCACATAACAAGTAGGAGCCTGGAGAAACTTTCCGAAGACACCTATCTGGCAAAGAATTGTAAGGTAACCACCTGTGATGGCCAAACCCCGGCTTGGTCAATAACAGCCTCAGAGGTAAAGGTCACGGTTGAAGGCTATGGGACGGCGAGACATGCAGCCTTTAGAGTAAAGGATGTACCGGTTTTATACTTCCCTTACTTTATCTTTCCTGCAAAGACCAAGCGCCAAACGGGCCTGCTGCCCCCCAGGTTTGGATATTCTGGAAGAAACGGGTTGGATATGGAAATACCGTTTTTTTGGGCCATATCGAACCAGACCGATGCCACCTTCTATGAACGTTATATGACTGAGCGTGGGTTCATGCAAGGACTCGAATTCCGATACATTACCGGGCCAGGCTCACAGGGGGCATTCATGGTGGATGTGATGTCTGATAGAAAAGACAAGGACCTGAATGACCCAGATGATGCAGAATTAAGCCCATTTACTAGGACTAACAAAACTCGCTATTGGTTCAGGGGAAAGGCAGACCAAAAGTTTCCCTTGGAGGTTCAGGCCAGGCTGGACGTAGATTATGTAAGTGACCAGGATTACCTAAAGGAATTCACTCGTGGGCTATTTGGCTATGAAGCAAGGCCGGATCTTGAAAAAAAGTGGGGAAGACCGTTTGAAGAACGGCTCTCCCCTTTTCGAACTTCAAATCTTCTGTTGAGCCGGCTGTGGGAAAGCACTCTGGTTCAAGCTGATTCACATTACTATCAAAGGCCTGAGCACCCTTTTCCCAATGAAACGCCTCAGCCCCTGTTTGGCCTGCATTTGTCAAAGTTGATAAGCCCTGTACCAGGTGTACCGCTGCATTATTCGTTTGAAACAAGTTATCAGAACGTATGGAGAGAGGATGGGGAAAAGGGCAATGAGATTAACCTCGGTCCGGACATAAGAATGCCTTTGAGGCTAAGCCGTTATCTTGAGCTTGAGCCATCGGTTTCATTTGATTATGAAGGGCGCTGGGTGGAGCAGGTCGATGATGATACGGACTATGGATGGGCCAGGGGTTATAGAGGTGAATTGAGGGCATCCTCAAGATTGGAAAAGCTGTTTAATGTATCCATGGGTAATATAAACAGGCTGAGGCATACAATCAGGCCAGCACTGACCTATTCCTATCATGCGACGAGAAGTGATAACAACTTGTCGTGGTTTGATCCCTTGACCGATGAGGGGAAGACAAACAAGCTGACTCTGTCTCTAGAGAATTTCTTAGATACGCGCAGTGAAGACAAGGAGGGTAAGGTCAGCTATCGACAGTGGGCTTCGCTTAACCTATCGCAGTCGTACAACATTGACGAGGTCAGGAGGGCATCTGAGCCTGGTATTAAAAGAAGGCCGTTTGATCCGTTGTCCATTTCGTTTACGCTCAAGCCCATTAAGCTCGTGGACATATACTGGATAAC
>DQZA01000254.1 GCA_011042035.1 Desulfobacteraceae bacterium | reverse complement strand
GAGGCCTTCCCACTTTTTCCGATTGCCTTTTTGAGAGGTTAAAGCAATATTGGGCCGCAGCAATTTATGTTTCTGGCATTCAGGCTTCCTCAGCCACTGGAGTAATGAGCACAGGTGGTAATGCTGTAGGTGGTATCGGAGCTCTTCTCGTCCCGATTACAGCCGAAGCTTTTGGCTGGGTGCCCGTACTGGCAACTGGATCGGTGTTTGCTCTGGTTGGAGTAGGATTGTGGTGTTTAGTGCAGGCTGATAAACCTATTTTCGCTGGCTGAAAAATCTGAACCGAAGCGGAGACATTTTCCTTCGCCTTAACGTAGTAACTCATTCCCGTCACTTTGGGACAAAATCAAGTTTTTATTCACTTGCTACTTCTTCTTGGCTAAATAAATCTATTTTTTGTAATATGGTGGCTAGAACAGCTAAAATGTTAGATATTGAAAACCAAGGAGGGGAAATTGTCAAAGCCAAAAATTAAATTTTTATGGTTCTTTTTAACGCCTAAGATGAGAAAAAATTTATTAATCGAACTAACAATAGTTGTCTTGGCCCTCACTGCAGTT
Source organism: Desulfobacteraceae bacterium (assembly GCA_011042035.1). GTDB lineage: Bacteria > Desulfobacterota > DSM-4660 > Desulfatiglandales > Desulfatiglandaceae > B111-G9. The sequence goes on along the minus strand of DQZA01000254.1, from coordinate 3,973 downwards.
GCCAGTAACCAAGCAAGACTGCCCGACCTCACCTATGAAGGAATCGAGATTAAGGAAGCTTGGATTCCTATGCCTGATGGGGTGCGGCTGGCTGTCAGTCTTTTTATGCCGGCAGATAGAGACCAATCGGCTAAATTCCCTGTACTTCTTGAATATCTTCCTTATCGAAAAGACGAAAGCCGCAAGGGACGATTCGCAGTTTTCTCATACTTTGTCGCCCGGGGTTATGTTGTGGCCCGGGTGGATATCCGCGGTACTGGCGCCAGCCAAGGCAAACTGATCGAGTACGAATATACCAATCAGGAACTGAAAGACGGGGAGATGGTGATTGATTGGCTGTCCAAACAGCCGTGGTCAACAGGTAAAGTGGGCATGTTTGGCATCTCCTGGGGGGCGTTTAATTCCATCCAGATGGCCATGCGCAATCCGCCAGCGCTTAAAGCCATTGTGGCTCTCATGGGGACAGATGATCTTTTTCACGACGACGTCCATTTTATAGATGGCATGATGCATGTTGATTCCTATGAGTTTGGCCAGGATCTGGCTAACATTCTACCTGCTCCACCGGATTACTTTCTTGATGAAGCCTATTTTAGAAAGCGCTTTGATACAGAGCCCTGGCTGCTCATTTACAAACGTCATCAGCGTGATGGCCAGTTCTGGAACCGGGCCTCACTTAATTCCAATTATTCCAGCATCAAAATACCAACATTTGTCATCGGCGGCTGGTATGATGGCTACCGCGACAGCGTACCTCGCATGCTGGAAAAACTTGAGGCTCCTGTCAAGGGTATAGTAGGTCCCTGGGCCCATGCCTGGCCTCATCAACCTTACCCAGAGCCTGGAATAGAATGGCGTCACGAGGCAGTTCGCTGGTTCGATTATTGGTTGAAGGGTAACGATACAGGTATCATGGATGAACCGCGGTTAGCGGTTTATGTTCGCAAGTGGCATCCACCAGGTGTTGTGGAAAAGGTGCCTGGCTACTGGCGTTGGGAAAAGGGCTGGCCTATTGATCGCACCCAGAAGCTGGCTCTTTATGCTCATGCAGATCACTCTTTGTCTTGTTTCAAATCAAAAGAAGGAAATGGACAAACCCACAGGCTTCGTTATATTCCCACAGTCGGTGTTGAAGCAGCAGGTAATGTCAACTGGTGGGGCGACTTTGCCTGGGATCAGCGTGGTACAGATGCCTACAGCCTGGTTTATGATACAGAGCCCCTGGAGAAAGACCTGGAGATCCTTGGTTTTCCGCGGGCAATATTGTATGTCTCGGCCGATGTGCCCCAGGCCCATTGGATCGTGCGCCTCTCTGATGTAGCGCCTGATGGAACTGTAACCCAGGTGGCTGGAGCTGGTCTTAACGGGGCACACCGTAAATCGGCAGAAAAACCGGAGGCACTCGTGCCTGGTCAGGTTTATAAGCTGGAATTTGACCTCCACTTTACTTCATGGGTGTTCCCCAAGGGCCACCGCCTCCGGCTGGCTGTAAATAATGCCATCTGGCCCATGATCTGGCCCACTCCCTTCGCCATGACCACTACCATGGCTGTAGATGGCTTGAATGCTTCCCATGTTGTCCTGCCAGTCATACCTCAATCTGAGTTATCACAGCCTAATTTTTTACCTCCAGCCAAGGATCCGGAACTTCCCGGATACGGTGCTTTAAAAATCGATGATGAAACCATCTCAGGCTATGCTGAAATCAGGCGAATTGAGCGTAATCCGCTTTTATTTCAAACACGTATTGTAGCTTCAGGTGCAGACGGTTCATTTTATCCTTGGGCAAAAATTAAATACTGGGAAAAGATAGTTCATGAAGCCCAGGATAACGATCCTGCCCGGGCCAGGGTTACAGGTAAAAATCGTTATACTATTGAACTTGAAGGACGAACGGTGACGGTGGAAGCTGAGCTTTCCTTAACCAGCGATCGTCAGAACTTTTACTACAAATACATACGGAGGGCGATGGAAAATGGAAAACTTATCAGAGAAAAAACCTGGGAAGAGATCATCCCTCGGGATCATCAATAGAATGAAGGCAAAAACATTAGTTTATTATAAGAAAAGCTTTCAATAGGAGGCCAATATGAAAAGAGTATCTATATCCGTATCTACTTTTCTTCTCCTTTTTATTTTAATTTTTACCCCTTACCTTTTTTCCAACGATCAACCTAAATCCGATTTCTCTGAAGCCCTCCGACTTATCGATGCCTGGCTTGAGGCCCAGCGAGATTATGACCATCTCCCTGGCCTGTCGGTGGCCATAGTGGTTGATCAGGAATTACTCTGGAGCAAAGGCTATGGAATGGCCGACCTTGAAAAAAAAGTTCCAGCCTCACCAAAAACCATCTACAGCATCTGCTCAATTTCCAAATTGTTCACTTCTGTAGCCATGATGCAGCTCCGCGACGCTGGGAAACTCCGACTCGATGACCTTGTCTCTGATCACCTCCCTTGGTTTAACATAAAGCAGCAGTACCCGGATAGCGGCCCCATAACCATCAGATCTCTTCTCACCCATTCTTCCGGACTCCCCCGTGAAGCGGACTATCCTTACTGGACCAGGCCTGATTTTCCTTTCCCCTCACTAGAGCAGGTCAAAGCTAAACTCGGCACCCAGAAAACTCTTTACCCTCCTTCCACTTATTTTCAGTACAGCAACCTGGGGATGACTCTGCTGGGAGAAATCGTTGCTGAAGTTTCGGGAATGCCCTACCACCAGTACATCCAAGAGAAAATATTGAAACCTCTGGGGCTTGCCGATACACGAACGAAACTTCCGGAATCCCTATGGAGAGGGAAATTGGCCACAGGATACTCTGCCCTCAAGCGTGACGGAACCAGGGAAATGCTTCCCTTATTCCAAGCCAGAGGCATCGCGCCTGCAGCCGGGTTTTCTTCAACAGTCGAAGATTTAGCCCGGTTTGCCTCCTGGCAGTTTCGCCTTCTGGAAAAAGGAGGAGAAGAAGTCCTTAAAGCATCTACCCTGCGTGAAATGCATCGGGTACACTGGGTGGATCCCGATTGGGAAACTACCTGGGGCTTGGGCTTTGAAGTCTGGAAAGCAGATGGAAGAATGATGGTCGGCCATGGGGGATCCTGTCCAGGCTATAGAAGCACCCTTAATATTGACATCCCCCATAAATGGGCCTTTATCGTCATGATCAATGCTCAGGGTGTTTCCCCGGGAAAATACGCCACAGGAATGAGAGATATCTTAAAGAAGGCATCTAACACAGTCGAAGAGGAAAAAGTGGCGGTTGACCTCGAAGATTATGCTGGGTATTACAATGAGCAACCTTGGTGGGGGGAGAAGGTCGTTCTTCCCTGGAAGGGCAAACTGGCAATCTTAAGTCTCCCGTCGGAAAATCCTGCTAAGAGCTTAACCCTGCTCAAGCATATCAAGGGTGATACCTTCCGCCGTCTACGCAAGGATAAAACCCTCGGCGAAGAAGTGATATTTGAAAGAGATGAGAACGGAAAAGTAGTCCGCATGTGGCAGCACAGTAACTACAGTGATAAAATTAAATGAACAAATTCCCTGAATCATGCCCTCAAAGTCTGTAGTAGGGCCTTTCTTCAGTTAATTGACAATCTAATATTCTTTCTCTCTCTCTACCTCTCAAGGGACTCGACCGCAAATTTTGGTGGCTACTAGATTTGGCTATGAGGTATTCTAATTTCCCTCTCTTTATTTAAAATAAAGTTTCCAGAAACTGGCCTGGCCTTCATCTTTGGCCAGATTAACCAGCTTTCCATCCTTAAAGACCATCTTTAGCTTTCTAAGATTGGAAATATTATCCAGCGGATTATCTTTAACAACTATTAGATCAGCCAGTTTACCTTTTTCGACAGTTCCTAATTTGTCCAATACATCACACCATTCGGCACAGTTCCTGGTAGCCGCTATCAGCGCCTGCATTTCAGTTAAACCGGATAAAACAAGCTGCTCAATTTCAAGAAGACCAAT
>DQZA01000144.1 GCA_011042035.1 Desulfobacteraceae bacterium | reverse complement strand
GTCCTAAATCAAGACGCCATATACGGAGGTTTTGCCCCTTTGGAAATGAAAGGGGGTGAACTAGTAATGGAGAACTGTATTTCCTGGGGAAACAAGAACAGTTCAGGAACTATTCAGGCGCTTAACTTGAGGGGATCCGGAAATGGAATCACGATAGATCACTGTACGTTTGGTGCTTGTGATGCGGGTATTGGAAATTATAATTCCGGATCTGCCGGTAGCAAGATCCTGACTAATACTCTTTTCTGGGGTAACAAGAGCATAGGAAAAGTGGGAACCTGGGGGATCAGCAGGGGAAATGCCTTTTACCCGAGTGAGCAGGCGTTTGGAGAGAAACCCGTGCTCCTAAATTCTGGCTCTATCAGATATATACTGCGAGCGGAAGGCAGTACGGTCGGTGCTCAAGTGATAAAGAGATATGGTAAGCCTGGAAGTTTTTGGGGGGAAGCTGGATATGATAAATTGCAGGACGGCACTGGAGGCCAACAAGATCTAGATTTGTGGCCTTGGCCCAATGAACAAAGAATTAGAGCAATGTTTCGAGAGACGAATAATCCGAATTCTGGTGCTTCTCCGACAGTGAATGACACGAGGAGAGGATTCTGTGAGGATGGACAAACTTTAACGAAGTATATTTGGGAATACCTTGGTAATTCAATTCCTTCCGAAATCTACGGAGACAGTGAAAATGCCACTCCTATTGCCTCTGCTGGAAAAGACGTAACTGTTCAAGACAGTGGGCATGATGGATATGAGATTGTATCACTCGACGGCTCTGGTTCGGATGACCCGGATGGGGCAATTGTAAGTTACGTATGGAAAGAAAATGGGACACAAATTGCTCAGGGTGAAATGGCTAATGTTCAACTTGCGGTTGGAATTCACGATATTACTTTGGAAGTGACGGACAACGAAGGCGCGACAGATTCAGATGTTGTGAGGGTTACGGTTCAATCGTCCAATGGGAGCAGCTTGGTGATATCAGAGGTCTCGGCTCTTAACCCAAGTGATCAGAATGTAACAATTAGGTGGATAACGGACCAACCCGCTAACGGCAAGGTGGAATATGGTATGGACTCTAGCTATGGCGAGGTATCCTCTCTTGATTCCAGTCTCTCTAGAAATCACTGCATGGTGCTTACTGGCCTAACTGCCAATACTACTTACCACTTCCGGGTAATAAGTCAGGACGGCTCCGGAAATACGGGCACGTCTAATGATTACACTTTTACTACCCTTCCTGACCATAGCAATGGGTATACCAGCATATGGATTGAGGCAGAAAACGGTGTTATAAACTCACCCATGCGAATAGAAACTGATAACTCAGCTTCCAATGGTGAATATATTGCAACGCCTCAAGGAACAGGGAATTCAACAAATCCTTCTGCTGAAGCTATTTATGATGTGGACATAAAGCAGGGCGGGGATTACTACATTTGGCTTTTGATGTACGGCCCGAGCCCAGATAACGACGCATTGTACATTGGGCCAAATGGATCCTTTGATCGTGTTTATCCAAGCGAGCCTGGCCAATATGAATGGGTGAGGGTTGAAGTGGATCATAAATCTGACAATTACATCCACCATCTTAACGCAGGTATAAACCGTATAGCAATCGGACATGGAGAAGAACTGGCACGAGCCGACAAAATTTTGATTACGGACTCACCCAATCCACCAACATCTGTTGGAGACACAACACCTCCCAGTGATGTGAGGAACTTCACGGCGGTGCCTGGGGACCGGCAGGTGACCTTGACTTGGACCAATCCGACGGATAGCGATTTCGCGGGCGTGATAATTCGGTATAGGACTGACACATGGCCCAGTGATTACAATGACGGGCAATTGGTTTGCAAAAGAAAGGGTGCACCAGGCAGTTCGGACAGTTTTGTGCACACAGGTTTACAAAATGGCACAACCTATTACTATTCGGCCTTTACGTATGACAGCTCGGGCAATTACAGCCAGACAGCCCGTGCCGTGGCCACTCCTGGTAGCACAACTGGCAATCAGCCCCCCACAGCCTCGATAAGCGCATTACCCACAAGCGGTGAATCACCACTCACAGTTGCCTTTTCAGGCTCGGGTAGCGATAGTGATGGAACCATTACCTCCTATTCATGGAACTTTGGTGATGGCGCTACCTCAACATCCCAGAACCCGACTCATACATATGCCCGTGTATCCTCAGACACCCAATACACCGTGACCCTTACGGTCACGGACAACGACGGCGCCACGGGCCAGGCCACCACCACCATCACCGTCAATCCCGATGCCACACCCCCAGCACCACCATCTGGCATCACCGTAAACTAAACCCAACCCCTCCTTTCTCCCATTACCCAAAAGTGGTCAAACCACTTTTGGGTAAGTTTGTCTCCATTCCTTCCAGATCACTTTCCCTTATTTCCCCAATAGTCTCTGTAATTCTAGTTAATTACCTTTTCCATTACCCAAAACGGGTCAAACCACTTTTGGGTAAAAAATCTTGACTGTTGTGTTCATATCGACTATGCATAACAGAGAGAGTGGAGCGAGTCGGGTGAATTTGGAGGATCATTTCATGTTTTGGGGGGCTACGCAATGGACGTTATTGAGTTGATGGAGAAAGGGAAGATAAAGCGGGTATTTCGGGCCAGAAGAAAGCTAAATTATCCCAGGCTCATCTACCATATCACCCAACGTGCCGCCGGCAACGAACCCTTATTTCTGGAACAAGATGATTATCTCTCAATGCTCGTGTTGATGAAGGAGATTTGCAGGACCCATAACATAAACATGCACGCCTTTTGCCTCATGCCCAATCACATTCATTTCCTGTTGAGCCTGAGTGAGTCCAATCTTTCTGAGTCTATGCGTAACCTTTTTTCCAGATATGCCCAGAGGTTCAACAAGAAGTACGAGCGCAAAGGGCACCTATTTGCAGGCCCATTCAGACAATCTGTATGCCTGGATGACGCCTACATCCTAGCTGCCTCTCTCTATATTCATCTAAACCCTGTGAAGGCTGGATTGGCTTCGAGCCCAACGCGGTACCGCTGGTCTTCCGCAAGGCTATACTGCAGTGACTCTGCTGGGGATTCCTTTGTTGATCCAACCCTTATCCTTGGTCTTATTGGCGAGGGTGGTCACGAGAGGGGGTCCACTCAGAAAAAAAGATACAAGGACCTTATACGCAGGGGTGCAGAATTGGAGCTCGGGAACATAATGGAGCAAGATGAGGCCATCGATAAACTCACAATGAAGCTCCACAATATGTTCGGGCTTGCCCTAGATCATGTGTTCAAGAAGAATAGGGTGCCTGCTGGGGCTGGCCTTGAACTCTTACCTATGGTGGAGCTTGAAGCCCAAATTGAACAGTTGAAGAAAGCAGGAGTCATGAGTAAGCCTCAAAGCATGAAGGCCAGGAGATACTTGATAGAGCAACTTGTAGCGAGGGGATTCAAAAGGGAGGAGATAGCTGAGAAACTGGGGGTTTCCAGAAAGACCGTGTACAATATCCTTCGTAAACAGCTTTAAGGAAACTTCATGTTTTGAAAGCTATTTAGCCCCCTCGACCTTGAAGAATACGTTGAAGGGAAAAAATATGTTCCAAAAATGGAGCTTGTTAGGGATACTGTTTTCAATTCTCGTTGCGGTTAATAACCTATTGGCCCTTTCTCCTGAAGAGATCCTGGTTATAGCAAACAAGAATGATTCGAAGGGCGTTGGCATTGCAAAGTACTACATGAAAAGAAGGGGCATCCCCAATGATCACCTCCTGCAAATATGGATCACAGACAAAGAAACGTTCAGTAGAGAGGATTATGATAGGAAAGTCATTCCTATGCTACTCGATTATCTAAAAGATAAGAACCGTATCCAAGGGCGACTGGAGATCAGCTTTCGATTCGGAGGTTGCTTTGGTGAAAGCCAGGGAATATCGGCTAAATGGCTGGATACCGAACCCATATTTCTTAGGTTTTCAGAGGAAAAGGCTGAAAATTGATGAGGATCAGGTCTTGATGGTGAGCAGATTAGATGGGCCTAATGAAAAGGTGGTAAAGAGAATAATTGATGAGACTATTGAAACAGAGAGGGCTGGCCTCAAATGTAAGGCATACTTTGATGTTCGATGGCCCGAGCTCCAATCCCAAAAGGTTAAGAAGCTGTGGGAAGAGGGTGTACTTTTCCTATGTCGATATAAGGTAGGTGGCTTCCAGTGTAATACCATGACTGAAATCTTGGTAAGCAGGATCTGATTAGTATGTCAAAGGTTTTTAGGCTAGAATTAGGGGGGCACCTATTGTTCAAGTTCTCGGTACAGTGTCTTTGAAGAGCGTGCCCTTGTTACTATTCGTCTCCACAATTTCTTCGACATTAGAATCAAGGTCACGGAGAGAGTCAAAGACATGTTCTATGGTGGGTCTAGCCTTACCTTTGATGGGTCTGTCATGAGAATCTTCTTTGCTGTCCATTTTTCTTATGTCCCCCAGTTCTCTGTTCGGAGTAAAGATTTTCCACTCATGATAGAAGTCTACGCAAGTTGCATGCCTTTTTAGGAACATAAGAT
>DQZA01000260.1 GCA_011042035.1 Desulfobacteraceae bacterium | reverse complement strand
GTTTTCCTCCTCGAGCGCCTTTTCAAGCTCAATGAGCCTTCCATATTTGAGCTCAGCCGCCTTGGTGAGGTCACCTTCCCGCTCTGCCCTTTGTGCCTCGCCTTTAGTGGCCTCCAATTGTTCTTTGATCTGCCTTATGCGGGTAATGGCCTCCTTTTCCTTTTTCCAGTGTTCTATCATGTTTTCTCTTTGGGTGGAAAGATCAGCGAGTTCCTGCTCCAGCTTGGCCAGACGGTCCTTGGATGCTTGATCCTTTTCCTTTTTGAGGGCCTCTCTTTCGATTTCCAACTGGGTGATACGGCGCTGCAGGTCATCGATCTCCGCAGGCATGCTGTCGATCTCTATCCTCAGCCTCGAAGTGGCCTCATCAATGAGGTCAATGGCCTTGTCAGGGAGAAACCTATCGGTAATGTAGCGGTGCGAGAGTGTGGCCGCCGCCACAATGGCAGAGTCCTTTATTCTTACCCCATGATGAACTTCGTATTTTTCCTTCAAACCCCTCAGTATGGAGATGGTATCCTCCACTGTTGGCTCTTCAACCAGCACCGGCTGGAATCTTCTCTCGAGCGCCGCATCCTTTTCAATGTATTTGCGGTACTCCTTGATCGTGGTGGCTCCAATGCACCTCAGCTCTCCCCTTGCGAGGGCCGGTTTCAGCATATTGGAGGCATCCACGGCGCCTTCTGCGGCCCCAGCACCCACCAGGGTGTGCATCTCATCAATAAACAGAATTATCTGGCCGTGGGAATCTGTTATTTCCTTGATGACTGCCTTTAGCCTATCCTCGAACTCGCCGCGATACTTTGCCCCGGCAATGAGTGAACCCATATCCAGGGCAACCAGCCTTTTTTCCTTGAGGGTTTCTGGAACGTCTCCCTGAACAATTCTTTGTGCGAGCCCCTCAACAATGGCCGTTTTTCCAACTCCAGGCTCCCCAATTAGGACCGGATTGTTCTTGGTCCTACGGGAAAGAACCTGAATCACCCTTCGAATTTCTTCATCTCTGCCTATGACCGGATCCAGTTCTCCTTTGGCTGCAAGGGCAGTTAAGTCTTTGCTGAATCTCTCTAGGGCCTGGTACTTATCCTCGGGATTTTGGTCAGTGATCCGCTGCCCTCCTCGGATGTCCACAAGGGCCTTTAGTATAGTGTCTCTGGTGACCCCTGCCTCGGCAAGAATACGAGCTGCTTCACCCTCTTTTTCTTCTGTCACCGCCAAAAGAATGTGCTCGAGGCTTACATATTCATCCTTCATCTGTTCAGCCTCCTCAAAGGCCTTGTCGAGCACATTCTTTGTGCGGGGCGAGATATAAAGCTGTCCCATTGAGGCCCCCGAAACCTTTGGCAGCTTATCAATGGCAGCCTCGAAGGCCTCTACAAGCTGAGCCTGATTGGTCCCTATTTTGCCCAAAAGCGGGGGGATTACCCCTTCCTTTTGCTCTAGTATTGCCCTCATTAAGTGTTCGGGCTCTATTTGCTGGTTGCCAAATCGCTCGGCAACCTGTTGAGAGGCCTGTATGGCCTCTTGTGCCTTCAATGTGAATTTATCCAATCGCATCGGTTAATTCCTCCCGTATTTGTGATATTCAACTGTCGGCCTGCCCAATACAGACCCTTGATGCCGGGCTGTTCGAGCGAAAGGTTGTAGATTGTGCGATAGTTCCTTCAGCCTAAATCCCTTCAGCCACTCTAAGGGATGCCAGCAATTTGGCCGCAAACCCATAGATTTAACCGCCCTTAATCATGTCACAATTAGGCAGGCTAGTTAAAATTAAGAACGGTTAGAGGGATGTCAACTGTGCTCTTGGGCCTTAAAAAACCCCACGGAGTCCTTCGACGATAAATTCTGCGGCAATAACGGCGATGAGAAGCCCCATTAATCTGGTAAGTACCCTAATGCCTCCAACTCCCAGCAGTCGGGTTATTTTTTGCCCGAAACGAAAGACAAAATAGACTACAAGGCAGGCTAAGGGGATGGCTATCAGGAAAATGGCAACATTTGGCAACGTAGTTATTCGGTCCCTCCATACCAGCACTGCAGTGATGGCCCCCGGTCCTGCAAGAAACGGGGTAGCAAGAGGGACCAGGGCCACGCTGTCTTTGGATATGGCTTCATGCTCTTCCTCATTGCTTGTTTTAAGCCCGCTGGGGATCAGGGCCAGCATCTGCAGGGCGTAGATAAAGAATATGAATCCGCCGGCTATTTGAAATGCAGGGAGGCTTATATGGAAGAAATGCAAGACAAAGTTACCGGTCAGGGCAAAAAACAGCAATATTATGGCCGCAGTGGCCGTTGCGACTGCAGCTATCCTGTTGCGTTCTGCATGACTTTTGCCCGCTGTAAACATCATGAAAAATGGAAGGTTGCCGAGGGGATCCATTATGATGATCAGCGGAATAAGGATTCTTGCTATTTCTTGTAAAACGGGCATTTTAATTAACTCTAGGCCACTTTAATAATAAGATTTTTTCTGATACAGTAACCGCTTATCATGTCCATGTGTATTTTATGATAATAACGGATTTTGTCGGAGATCACAATGAATATGGCCCTGAGCCTATTTTTGGTAACTGCAGCTTTGTCGCTGACCGCGCCTCTGTGTGAAGCACAAACCCCTTGTGGAATAAAGGGTCTGGATCTGTTGGCCCATCTAATAGCCCAGTATAATACGAAGGCCATCTCTAAGAGCCTGCGAGACGACACTTACAAGGGGGAGGCTGGGATTCTGCGGGTTGGACCTGAAACAGGAAGGGAATTTGGGCTCAGGGTCACGATCACTGAAAACTACAGGCTTGCCTCCAAGCTGTCGAAAGAAGCACAAGATATTTACCAGGAAATTGTGGATGGATTGAAGGAACCACGTCCGGGAGGTTTGGGCAAGAAAAGACTTGGGAAACTACTTGACCTATGTATCTCCTACAACTCCAAGAAGAGAAGGGCGGTCAGACTGTTTGCAGCGTACCGTGAAGAAGTCAGACCTGAAAAAGACCAGAGGCTGGACAAAGATCTTTGTAAATCGGTAATGCAAAGGGAACTTGCCCTTAGCCTTGAGAAGCAGAGACTCAGGGTACGAGATGCTCTTGCCGATTTTTTCAATCGCACCTATAAAGGTCAAAGCCATGACCCTCCCCTAACACCCGAGAATGTGGATTTCGTTAACTCCATATTTCGGGATTTTGTTAAGAGGGCTTCGCCCGAGATTAAGAAGGGCTATGATTTTGACTCGTTTTTGCTAAAAAAAGACTCGGTCAAGCCTGGGGTGTGGAAGATGATCTTTTCCCCAAGGCTTAGGGCGTATGGGGAGATTGTGGAAAGGTTGTACCTGCGGATGGGCAGCCCTCGATACAGAGTGCATCCAGTTCTCTTCATGGCCCTTATGAGAAGGGAATCAAACTTTGATCCCATAGCCGTTTCAGACGTTGGAGCTGTAGGGCTTACCCAGATCATGCCATCCACAGCGAAACTCCTTGGCATGAAGTCTGTTTATGCCCCTTCATATCTTCCCGTGGCAGGAGAATACTTGAGGAAGGCCAGACAGTGGAGGAGCAAGGCCCTTGGTTTGGTTCAAACAGTAGATAGGGTAAATGGCAGAGAGAAAATAAGGAAGGCATGGTATTGCATGCAAGAATCTATTAAATTTGCTGAAAAAAGCAAGACACTATTTAGGAAATATGAAAGGGAATTGCTCAATGCAGGTAAGGACGACCGCCTGGATGTGGAAAAGGCCATTGAACACGGTTACAAGTATTTCACCAGAATGCTAAATAGGTTCAAGGGAGATATCAGCCTGGCCTTGGCCGCGTACAATGCTGGGCCGAATCGCATAAGGCAATTTGGTGGCATTCCTCCTTTTCCAGAGACAGTGGCCTTCAGGAATACCGTTCTCAAGTACTACTATGAATATTTGTCCCAGCTCAGTGTGGTGCCAGGGGGAAAAGATAGGTAGCCAATAAGGACTTTAACTTTTGCTAGTCTGGTCGAGCCAGCCAAGCCAGATCTTTTTTCTGGTCTGGAACTTGTACAGAATTCTGTCAAGCTGACTGGATAGCTCAGTATCAAAGATCTTTTTTCGTGAAAAGGCGAGCAAGTCCCGCTCTAGTTGTTCCCAAAGGGGCATACGTTCCAGTTGGCCGTGGACATATTTGTCAAAGTCCAGGTGCATTTGGTCAATTCGGCGTTCCAGTTCTTGAATGGCTTTCCTGATTTCTAGATTTTCTTCTGCTATGGCCATTCTAACCTCCAGGGCTGGGGACTGGCATATCGGCACGGCATAAGGGGCGCCTTTGGAATTATAGATAACAGATGTGTCAGTGAATTTGAATAAATAACAAGGAAAATAAGAGGGGGTAGGGATCATGAAAAAAGAAGTTTTGAGGGAGACCAATTTTTCCGAGTTGAATCTTCTTAAAAGGGGAAAGGTGAGAGATGTTTATGAGGTGGATGGAAAACTCTTGATAGTGGCTAGTGATAGGATATCAGCATATGATGTGGTCATGGATGACCCAATACCTGACAAGGGCAAGATTTTGACCCAAATGTCTCTTTTTTGGTTTGACAAGGTGTCTCATATTATCCC
>DQZA01000212.1 GCA_011042035.1 Desulfobacteraceae bacterium | reverse complement strand
GTCACAGTAGAAACAGGCTATGTGTTAAGGGTTCCGCCGTTTGTCAATGAGGGTGATAGGATCACCATAGATACAAGGACCGGGGAGTATGTCACCCGGGTCAAAGACTGAAATCCCTCAAGAGATAATTAGGCTGAAATCACGAAGGCCTGCCTTGGTGGTGAGGGCAAAGGTCCTTCAAGCCTTCCGTAGTTGCCTGGCTCACGAAGGTTATCTAGAGGTCGAAACTCCTTACATTGTTTCTGCCCCGGCGCCTGAACTTCATATTGATCCAATCTCAGTTCAAGGGGGGTATTTACATACCTCCCCGGAAATCTGTATGAAACGGCTCTTTGCAGCGGGGTATGACCGTATTTTCCAGATATGCAAATGCTTTCGGAGCGCTGAACGGGGAACCAATCATCTACCAGAATTTACAATGCTTGAGTGGTACAGGGCTGGAATCGACTATAAAGGCCTCATGGCCGATTGTGAGGAGTTGGTGGCGCAGGTGGTTCAAGAGGTTACGTCAGGATACATTATAAATTACAGGGACCAGCAAATCGATTTCCGACCGCCCTGGGCCAGGATGAGTGTAAATGAAGCCTTTAGAAGCTATTGTGACATTGAGGTGATGGAAGCGGTAGAGGAAGGTATTTTCGAGGAGTTACTGGTGGAAAGGGTGGAGCCTAATTTGGGGAGGGGGAAGCCTACGTTTTTATACGATTTCCCGGCTCCCATGGCCGCAATGGCAAAGAGGAAGGCAGGGGATTCCAGGGTGGAGGAGAGATTTGAGGTCTATGTAGCAGGACTTGAGCTTGCAAATGGGTTTAGCGAACTTAATGACTCGCGAGAGCAGAGGAAACGGCTAGAGTGCGAAATGATAGAGAGGAAAAAACTGGGAAAGAGTGCGTTTCCCATGCCCGAGAAGTTTATTGAGGCAGTGGGTCACATGCCGGACGGAGCAGGGATTGCCCTGGGAATTGACAGATTTGTGATGCTCGTCGCAGAAAAGCATGACATCAAAGACGTGGTAACCTTCACCCCAGAAGAATTGTAACCCTAGCTCACTCTAGTCACTTTAGTTTACTCCTAAGTTTCATCGCTTTAGCTGACTTTTTTCTTCTCCCTTGATTATCAAGGCTATTGCAGGTATAAAGATAGGCATCAATTGGCGGTGTGTCTGACAGGGTAGCTCGACAGACCAGGGTCAAGGCAAGAATCTTTTTTTGGACAAGATTTGATGGAATCATCAGCAGTGCACAGTGAAAATTGCAAGGTCCCCCAGAGGGTTACACGGAAGCGCAGCGTAAAATGCCTTGCTTGCGGTACAACCAAGATAAAGTCTGGAAGACGTTATTGTAGCAAGGAATGCAGGCAGCAGATCATGTGGGTCCTGTCTCTTTCCAAGGGCCTGCTCAGAACATTCAACGCAAGATATGCGGCTTTTTCATTCACAGAGGAGCACGTCATCTTGGATGTGTTACCTGTTTGGACAAAGGGAATTTCCAGGTTTATTTACAGGCGCACAACTGGGCGAAAGCCAGCGGAAGATCTCAAGCATTTGATTTTGGCCTCTGGAGAGCAATGGTACGAGCTGGTGGGAAACAAGAATTCCAAGAGTTATGCCTCCCTCATGTTACTCATGAAAAACCACAATGAGGAGATAGATCCCACCACTGTTATGCCAAACAAGAAAACCAGCTTAAGGCTTTCGCAGAAGCACAAGAGTTATTTGAAGATCTTGGATTTGAGCAAAGAGGACCTTACGGCAGAAGATCCACATAATAAGATTAGGTCTGCCTACAAGAAGATGGCCAAGATTTATCACCCAGACAAGGGAGGTGACGCGGAAAAGTTTAAGATATTGAATGAAGCGCATCAGCAGATGCTGGTTTGGGCGGAAAATCCTCAATATACGTGCAGAAGGGCCCTTCAGGGCTGCTGGTCTTATGATGGCTCCACCAACAGGTGGTCACCACCATTATGACGCTGTCAGCTATCAACCATCAGCTCTCAGCGATTAGGGAGAGGGCGCCTAAGGGCCCAGGTCATTAGTGACACCACAGAGACAGAGAGAGCACAGAAGGGTCATCATTTTTGCCCGTCGGGAGACGGCGACGGGCAAAAAGCATACTCCTCTGAGAAACTTGTAGCGTAAGCAGTGCCCCTTCAGCTATTGAAAAGAGACGGGGAAGTAATGTTCGCACATGGGAGTACTTTGGTACGCACTGTATAAAGGGGATCTTTGTAGGATCAGGCAAAGGGATGATGGAAGCCTGGTTTGCGAAGCGTGGCGAAATGGCAGTTGGGTAGAAGGCCCCAAATTTGCCGAGGTGCACTTTACCGGAAGGATGGTATTTGAAGACGAGGCCAAGGAGTGGATACGTGCCCGCTTTCGCGAGAAAAAGGTGAAATCAACCCCAAAGCCGCCTATAAAAAGATTTTGAAGCCAGAGGTTGTCCGTTATGCTAGATATCATAAGAACTCGAAGAAGCATCCGTAAGTTTGAGTCAGAAGAAATAGATGGCGCCACTGTTGAGAAGATTATAGAAATGGGAACATGGGCCCCCTCGGGACTGAATAATCAGCCGTGGCGCTTTGTCGTAGTAAAGGGAAAAGAGATCAAAGACAAGCTTGCTCAGCAGACCAAGTATTCGCGCATCATTGAAAACGCCCCGGTGTGTATCGCCGTTTTCTTGGACAATGCCGCTAGTTACGACCGGGTGAAGGACATCCAGGCCATAGGCGCCTGCCTTCAGAATATGCTACTAGCAATACACGCCATGGGATTAGGCGGAGTATGGCTAGGGGAGATCCTGAAAAATAGAGAGGAAGTAGAAAAGCTCTTGGGCGTCCCTGAGTCCTGTGAACTAATGGCAGTGATAGCCTTTGGCAAGCCTGCGCAGAAAGCAGGGGAGGGGAGGAGAAAACCTTTGGACCAGGTTATCCTCTCTCGAAGATAAAGATGGCCCTAGGCCCTTTGTATCCGCGAGGCGAGACAGATCAGTTAATCCTTCTGGGTTTAATCCGCAAAATGCGAAGTGCCTGGATTCCATCTACAGGGTCGTCAAACACTGGGAAGATGCCTAATCTTTTAAACTCTCGTATTTCTGTCTTACTGGCAAACAGGCTCAATGCAATTGGCTTGTTTTTCTTATTCGCGATATCCTTCAAGAAGCGCAGGATCTGTTCAGGGGTACCTATCTTACGGCCAAATATTCTTTCAACCTCGGGATCATAAAGGAAAGCAAGGACAAGACCGTCAATGAAATCAAGGTCCAGGCAATGCTCAACTGCCACAACAAGGCCCCTAGGGTCATGTATATCTCCAAGATCCATAGGGTTAGACATTCGGATCACGCCAGCCCTACCATATTCTTCTACCTTACTTATAAGCCTTTCCGGAAGATCAGGGCAGGTAAAGCCATATTTTTCGCAGGCATCTGCCAGGATTACAGAAAACCCTCCTGACATGGACAGGACAGCGAGCCTGTTGCCCTTTAGCGGGGGTAGCATAAGGGCCTTGGCAGCCAGAACCAATTCACGAAGCTCATGAACCCTGATAATGCCCGCCTGTTTTAGGGCTCCATCCACAACATGGTCATTGTTGGCAAGCGCAGCGGTATGAGAATAGGCAACCGAAGATGCCGTACGGGTTACGTTGGATTTGAAGATCACAACGGGTTTTGTTGACGACCTGGCGAGATTCATTAATCTTCGGCCGTCTTCTATACTTTCAAGATACAAATGGATCTGCTCTGTCTCATCGTCATCCATGAGATATTCAAGGAAAAAGGTTTCATCAAGATCGAGCTTGTTGCCGACACTAATGATCTTGGAAAACCCCACATGCTCTTCGGAGAAGCAATAAGCAGCCTGGGTGGTAACTCCCCCGCTCTGGATGATGAGGCTCACCGGTCCCTTTTTCAGTCTTTTAACCTGGATTGGATTGAACGGGGTGCAAAGCCCCGATGTTGTGCAGATGACACCAATGCAATTGGGTCCAATAATCCGGATACCATAGCGCCGGGCCACCCGGAGAATGCGCTTTTCCTCTTCGCTTACATGGCCACTAAATTCCCTGAAGCCACCGGTTGAAATTATTGCGTTACGAATACCCTTTTGTCCGCAAAGCTCAAGGGTATCCGCCACAAACCGCGAGGGTATTAGGATCACGCAGAGATCAATGCCATATGGCAGGGACTCTGGATCGGTTATAATACCTCTTCCGCACACTTGCCCCGCTTCCCTGCCAACAGGGTAGATATCACCCTGATAGCCCATCTCTAGACAATGGTTTATGATATTCTTACCGAGGTTTCCGGGGTTATCCGCTACACCAAACACGGCTATGCTCGATGGGTAAAAGAATCGGTTCATGTAATCCTCTGAACGGTTTAAACTATAGTCCCAAATATGATACTGTTATACCCTTATTTGGTATTTAAAGCGTCAGTCCCATAAATGTCAAGGCCATTGTTTTTTTGCTTGCAGAAGCGCTACCGACCTGACTCGTCCCGGCGAGCCCAGGATAACCAAGCAATTTAATGTGGACCTGGGTATAACTGCATGGGAGATCGATTTTTTTAGCCGCATCCGTAGCCTCAAGCGGCAGGCCCTAGAACAATATCTGGCCACGGAAGAGGCCCGCCGAAGTGCCCAGATCTCGCTTGTCTCCGAGGTGGCAAGGGTTTATCTGGCCCTTGCAGCAGATAGG
>DQZA01000127.1 GCA_011042035.1 Desulfobacteraceae bacterium | reverse complement strand
AGTCTTAATTTTGCGCTATAGGGCTTTCCGAAAAAGCCGTAGGGTCTAAAAGTCAGTATCACCAAAACAATGGAAAAGGCTATGAGATCACGCAAAGTAGATGGAAACACCATTGCCACGAAAATTTCTATGAACCCTAGCATGAAGCCAGCCAGGGCCGCACCCATTATTGAGCCCCGACCACCAAGGATAGCAGCCACAAAGGCCTTCCATCCAATCAGAATCCCCATGTATGGGTCCAAAACAGGATAGGCCACCCCATATAACACGCCCCCTGCCGCCGCCAGGCCAGAGCCTATGGCAAAGGTTAGTGGAGCAATTACATCTATGGAAACGCCCATAAGTGGGACAACAACAAAGTCATATGACATGGCCCGCATGGCCATTCCCCACTTGGTCTTACGAACAAACTGATCCAGTGCTAGCATCAGTCCAATGGAAACCAGGACCACCAGTATTTTTCTGTTTGTGACAAAAACATCACCCAGGTCGTATGTTTTGGAGGCGATCAGGGAGGGAAAGCTCAAACGCCTCGCCCCCAGGAGTGCCAGGTTACCCGTTTCAAGAATGATCCCGATCATAAGTCCGGTAATGGCCGCCGAAGCCCTCGGGGCCTGCCGCAAGGGCCTGTAGCCTATCCTCTCCACTATCATGCCCAGGAACGAGGTGAGGAACATAGAAATGATGATGGTAAGCACCAGCACCAGCCAACTAGGTAGGGGAAAATATCCCATAGTTACCAAATACAGAAGTCCTGAGGCCACACCAAAACCTATGTAGGATCCGGCCATAAAGATATCGCCATGGGCAAAGTTGAAGAGCATCAAGATACTGTAAACCATGGCGTATCCCAGTGCGATCAGGGCATAAAAGCTTCCCCACTGGAGCGCATTAACTATGTTTTGCAAGAGGAATGTCATTGAAATCCACTCCTTGCACTAAAAGGTTGTGAGACTAAAGAAAAAAGGGCCTCTCCCGTATTGCCGTAAAGCCCGGGAAAAGCCCTATGACAGGTTAGCGTTATGGGCAAACAGACTTATAGAAGGTATACTCACCCTTGTCGCTGATCTTCACGATCACCGCGCATTTGATGGGATCGCCATCTTCAGTAAAGGTCATGTTGCCCGTAATCCCTTGGAAATTTTTTATCTTTGCGATTGCGTCACGTATCGCCTTGCGGTCTTTCTTTATGTTGCCCGTCAATTTGCCGCACGATTCGATGGCCTTCTGAATAATGTGCAGCGAATCCCATGTCAGCGCTGCCACATCGTCAGGCACATAACCATACTTCTTCTTATACCTATCAATAAAGGCCTTTGTCGCTCCTTTTGCTCCTGCAGCCGCATAGTGCGTGCAGAAAAAGGATCCAAAGCAGTCGCTTCCACAAAGCTTAACCGTCTCTGGTGAGCCCCAGCTATCACTTCCCAAAATGGGCTTCTGCCAGCCCAGGGCATGGGCTTGCTGCACTATCAGAGGGACCTCATTGTAATACTGGGGAAGGAAAAGGAATTGGGCCCCAGATTTAATGATTTTTGTCAATTGCGAACTGAAGTCTGTATCTTTGGTGGTAAAACTCTCATAGGCCACCACAGAGCCGGGCCCATGCAGCTTTTCCCAAGCAGCCTTGAAAAATTCCGCAAGTCCTTTGGGATAATCACTCGCCACGTCAAAGAGAATAGCGGCCTTTGTAAATCCGAATTCCTGGGTCACAAACTTGGCCATCACGGGCCCTTGAAAGGAATCCAGAAAGCAGCCACGAAATACGTAGGGACGGTCTTTCGTGGTGGCCGGGTTGGTGGACCAAGGGCTTATCATGGGAGTCTTATAGTTATTGCAAACCTCACCGGCAGGTACTGCCTGTTTAGAGGCCTGCGGGCCGACGATTGCAAGCACATCGTCCTGGGTAATAAGTTTGGTCGCCACTGAGACGGCCGAATCGGCCTTAGATTCATTGTCTTCAATGACCAGCTCTACCTTATAAGTCTTACCCCCAACCTTGATTCCGCCGGCCTTCTTGAGATCTTCCAACCACATCTGGCCTGCATATTTACTACTTTCCCCAACCTTTGGAATATCCCCTGTTAGAGGAATGTTCATACCTATAGCAATGGTCTTAGCGGTAACAAGAGCAGGAAAACCAAGCCCCAGTGTCGCAATACATGCAGCCAAAGCCAACACAAATAAACCCTTTTTCATAATCCACCTCCGTCTTAGATTTGATTAGCGGCAGACAATAACCTAGCTTAGCCAAATTTGTCAAGTCTGGAAAAAAACAGGGAAATCAGGTAGGCTGCAGGCACAAAATCTTTCTTACAAAAAATCCCAGTCTTGACTTAGGTCAAAGCTTTTCTCCTTGGTATGATGAAAAATTGGTATCAAATCAGCCTAAGGATCCTGGTACGGATCCTTTGAAAGAGTAACCAATAACAGACAAAGGAGGATAAAGATGTTTTGTTTTCAATGCCAAGAAACAGCAAAGAACCAAGGATGCACAGTAAAAGGCGTATGTGGGAAACCCGAAGAGACTGCAGATCTCCAAGATCTTCTCATCTGGGTCACCAAAGGGATCTCGGTGTATGGTGATAAACTGAGGGAAATGGGCACAGTTGACCGCGCTGCGGGAAACTTTGTATGCAAGGCCCTGTTTTCCACCATTACAAACGTGGCATGGGATGACAATGTTATTATTGACAGGATCAAGCAGGCACTCAAGGTCAGAGACGAGATCAAGGAAAAATTTCTGTCCGCTTACAAGGAAAAAAATGGGCAGGAATTCTCAGAGCCCCTGCCTGAGTGTGCCACATGGTACTCCACAGATAATGCAGAAATTCTAGTCAAGGCAAAAGCCGATGAATTGCGCATCACGGCTACGGAAAATGAGGACGTACGCTCCCTCAGGGAACTTTTGGTCATTGGATGCAAAGGAATCGCAGCCTATGCAGATCATGCCGCAGTTTTGGGATATGAAAAAGACGATATTTATGGCTTTCTCATGGAGGCCCTGGCATCAACCACAAAAGACCTCTCGGTGGATGAGATGGTGACCATGGTGATGAGGGCCGGAGAGTCTGCTGTCAACACCATGGCCCTTCTTGACGAAGCCAATACCAGTACTTATGGCCACCCGGAAATCACTGAAGTAAATATAGGGGTTAGGAATAACCCTGGCATTTTGATCAGCGGCCATGATCTCAAGGATATGGAAGAATTGCTGGAACAAACTAAGGGGACCGGTGTAGACGTTTATACCCACGGCGAAATGCTTCCGGCCAACTATTATCCTGCATTCAAGAAATACGATCATTTTGTGGGAAATTACGGAAGCTCCTGGTGGCATCAGAACAAGGAATTCGAATCCTTCAATGGTCCCATCATTTTGACAACAAACTGCCTCATACCGCTCAAAAAGGATAACACCTATCTGGACAGGCTTTTCACAACCGGCGTAGTCAATTACCCTGGGGCCAAGCACATTCCTGATAGGCCTGCTGGAGGTAGCAAGGACTTTTCTGAGGTGATAGAACTGGCCAAGAAATGCGAGCCCCCTGTAGAGCTTGAATCCGGAAAGATCGTGGGTGGTTTTGCACATAATCAGGTTATGGCTCTTGCAGATAAGGTCATTGATGCAGTTAAATCCGGAGCCATCAAACGCTTTGTAGTGATGGCCGGATGTGATGGCCGCCATAAGAGCAGGGAGTATTTTACAGAAGTGGCCAAAGCGCTTCCAAAGGATACGGTGATTCTAACTGCCGGGTGTGCAAAGTACCGTTACAATAAATTGGATCTGGGTGACATTGGCGGAATTCCGAGAATATTGGACGCTGGCCAATGCAATGACTGCTATTCACTTGCAGTTATAGCCCTCAAACTTAAAGAGGCCTTCGGCCTGGATGATATCAATCAATTGCCTATCTCTTTTGATATTGGTTGGTACGAGCAAAAGGCGGTAGCTGTGCTTCTTGCATTGCTCTACCTTAATGTGCAAGGCATCAGACTGGGTCCAACACTCCCCGCCTTTGTATCTCCCAATGTACTGAAAGTTCTGGTTGAAAAATTTGACATTAAACCAATTGGTACCGTAGAAGAAGACGTGGCCGCAATGATGGCTGGAAAGTAGACCAAATGCCAATACCGGGCAACCTACTTACCACTGCCATGGGCGTAATGCCTCACACCGATGTGGACAGGGCCTTAGAAATGGCCCTGTCCCTCGATATCCCATTCTGGCCCCAGCTCCCTTTATATAGTTATTACGAGGACATGTACGTTCAGGCCTCAGAGCACTTCCCTGGCATCCTTCTTGATATGGAGAAAAGGACCCTGAGGTTTTCCATGGAAAAATTTATGTTGGAACTGGAAGAGGCCATGGCCCATTTTGATGACCCGGAATACTTTGATGTCAGTGAACAATACTCGAAAGTTTATCACAAGCTCCTACAACTGGATCTATCAGACAGGCCTGCAATTCGAGGGCAACTAGAAGGGCCAATAAGTTTTGGATTTTATATTGTGGATCAAGATGATAGACCAATACTCTTTGACGATACGGTCAGGCCCTTCATGTTCGAGTTTATGTCAAAGCGCATTAATGTCCAGTTGAAAAAGCTTAAGGCCAAGAATCCCAACGCATTTATGTTCGTTGATGAGCCCGGCCTTCAATTCCTTTTTAGTGCCATGTCAGGTTATAATGATGTCGCAGCACACAAAGACATGGAACAATTTTTTT
>DQZA01000189.1 GCA_011042035.1 Desulfobacteraceae bacterium | reverse complement strand
TGCTCAAGGGCCGGGATCACCGCGGAGAGATTTTCTACTGCGGCACGTGGGCTGCCTGGTACGTTGATTATAAGGCTCTGTTTTCGCACGCCTGCAATGGCCCTTGATATCATTGCATGGGGAGTCTTTTTGAGGCTTTCTGCTCTCATGGCCTCGGCCATACCCGGCACCTCATAGTCTATGACGGAAAGCGTAGCCTGAGGAGTAACATCTCTCGGGGTAAGGCCGGTGCCCCCGGTAGTAACAATAAGGGGTATGTTCCGCTCGTCAACCCAGCTTATGAGGATGCGGCGTATTGATTCTTGCTCATCAGGTACTATGTGTCTTTCAACAACCTCGAACCCGCTCTTGCTGAGTAACTCTTCCACCGCATCCCCGCTGCGGTCTTCTCTTTGGCCTGCTGCGCCCTTATCACTTACAGTGAGAATTGCCGATTGAAATGTGCTTTTTTTATCAGATGTCATGGGCTATTTTTCTTCTTTGGCAGCCTCTATGACCTTTTCGGCCAGGTTGGCCGGCACCTCCTCGTAATGGGAAAACTCCATGGTAAAGGTTCCTCTGCCACCTGTCATGGAATTGAGATCAAGGGCATAGGTAAGTACCTCGGCCATTGGGGCCTGTGCTTTTATGACCTGGTACTTTCCCTTGCTTTCCATACCCAGTACCCTGCCCCTGCGGCCGTTGAGATCCCCTATTACATCCCCCATTACCTCTTCTGGGACAGTTATCTCCATTTTCATGATGGGCTCCAGCAGGGTAGGATTGGCCTCTTGGAGGGCCTTTTTCAGACACATGCTTGCAGCAATCTTGAAGGCCATTTCAGAGGAATCCACCTCATGGGATTTGCCGTCAAAAAACCGCACTTTGATATCTACCACAGGATACCCCGCGAGAATTCCCGTTTGGAGTGCTTCCTGGATTCCCTTTTCCACGGCAGGCACGAAGTTTCTGGGCACGTTCATTCCCACCAGTGCCTCTTCAAATTCAAACCCAGCTCCCCTTTCAAGGGGTGAGACATCAAAGTGAACCTCTGCAAACTGGCCCCGGCCACCTGTCTGTTTCTTGTGCCTGTAAATAACCTTTTGTGCGGGTTTCTTAATGGTTTCTCTGTAAGGAACCTTGACAGGCTTGAGATTCACTTCAACGCCAAATTTTCTCTTGAGCTTGTCGCATGTGGCTTCCAAGTGTATTTGGCCGGTTCCAGACAGAATAATCTCTGATGTTGACTGGTCTCTTTCAAGACGCAGTGTGGGATCTTCTTCCACCAGCTTTGCAAGGGACGAAAAGACCTTATCTTCGCTTCCCTTTACCTTTGCCTCAACTGCATAGGAGATTACCGCTGGTAGGGGTTTCACCGGCTCAAAGATCACGGGATCTGAGTCATCGCAAAGGGTATCGCCTGTCTGGGTTTCTTTAAGCTTTGCAATGGCTACTATGTCTCCGGCCATTCCTTGTTCAACGGGTTGCTGTTTTTTACCCTCCATTATAAACAGTTGCCCAAATTTCTCCTTGGTGTCCTTATTGGCGTTGTACACGGTTGAGTCAGATTTCAAAGAGCCGGAGAATATACGCATTATGGTTAGCTTACCGGCAAAGGGATCTGCCACTGTCTTGAACACGAGAGCAGAAAAAGGGGCATCTGGCGATGGCGGCCGTTCAATGAGCTCGTCTGAATTTGGCTTATTGCCCTTTTTGGGAGGGCGCTCTTGAGGGGAGGGGAGTCCGTGAATGATCAGATCCATCAATTGCGACACGCCAATATTTAGCAACGCTGAACCGCATACTACCGGGATAAGGGATTCGTTCTTCATCCCTTTGATGAGGGTGTTTTCAATGTCCTGGGCCGAGAGTTCCTCACCCTCAAGGTACTTTTCCATAAGTGCATCATCGGCCTCAACGATATTTTCTATCATCTTCTCTCGCCATTCTTCCACCAGGTCGGACATGTCAGCCGGAATGTCGCCCGTTTCAAACTTGCCGCTACCGTCCTTGGCAAAGGTGTAAGCCTTCATTTTTACCAAATCTACTACTCCGGAAAAATCTGCTTCAATCCCAATGGGCAGGAATAGTGGCGTAATTCTCTTTTCAAAATGATTAGCTATGTCTTCCACCGTTTTAAAGAAATTAGATCTTTCTCGATCTAGCTTGTTTATAAAAATGATTCTGGGCAGTTGGAGTTCATCTGCAAAGGACCACACCTTCTCAGTCCCTACCTTGACTCCTCCCGTGGCGTCCACTACTACAACAACAGAGTCTGCTGCCTGAAGAGAGAGTTTCGTGTCAGAAAGGAAATTGTCATCACCCGGCGTGTCTATTATGTTGATTACGTGTTTTTTCCAATCCGCATGATGTATCGCAGTACTGATGGTGATCTTTCTTGCGATTTCTTCCGGCTCAAAGTCCATAATGGAAGTTTCGTCATCTACTTTTCCAAGCCGAGTGGTCATCTTGGCATCAAAAAGCATGGCCTCAGCAAGTGAGGTCTTCCCCGATCCAGCATGGGCAATTAGACCGACATTTCTCAAGATTTCAGTCTTTCTTTCCATATTCGCACCTCTTATTCGTTGTATTTAGAACCACGCTTAAAGGCAGGCCCTCGCTGCCTATTGTTACTGTACCAATGTTTTCAAATTCGCATGGGGCCTCAGGTCCCGTAGCTCCTATATAATTCTTGACTCTTGGCTACGACCTTTTGAGAAAATATGCCAATGCCACATAAAGAGAGGTTCCCAGAACCAGGCCAGGTTTTTCCTATCGTCGGTGGGGCTTTACCGGGCTTGTTAGTAAAAAATGACCAACTCTTTTTACCTTTGCCCCCGCTTTGTGGAGTCCGACCGGCCATTCGACCCCGCGGATAACCTGTTATAGATCCTACAAAACTAGACTTTGAAACTTACATCAACAGGAGAAATAAAGTCAAGGCAAGATTTTTGTGATGACGGATTATGGGCAGATTTTGGCCTTGAATATTTCAGCCAAAGTACTTCTAAGTTATGGTTTCAAAAAATTTTTTTGATTGCCAATTGCGAGCAATATGTTAAATTTAAAGCTTTTCAGGTTAGAAAAACACATTACGGGCCATGAGACACCATGGGTTATTGGGCTAGGCCCTGCGTGTGGAAGCGTTTGGAGTGCGAGACAACCGAGCGATGAAGCAGAATAGTAGATCGATCCAGGGCCTTGTGGAAGAGTTTTTGGATCGCCTGACAAGAGAAAAGGGTTGTTCCGTTAACACCGTAAGGGCTTACAGGATAGATCTCATTCAGTTTTGTGATTTCTTGGTGTCCAAGGGAAAGATTCAGGACCATGGCAGCCCCTTGGGGAGCGCAGCGGTGGATCCCCTTGTAATCAGGGCATACATGGCTGAGCTTTTTAAGGAAAGAGAAAAGACCACCATTGCAAGAAAGCTCTCTGCTCTACGATCTTTTTTTTCTTTTTTGGAGAGATTGAGAGTGGTTGAGGGTAACCCGGCTGCTGAGGTCTCCACGCCTCGGCTCAAAAAATACATACCGGCTCATCTCACGGTTGACCAGACGTTCCGGCTTCTGGGTATCCCGAAAAAAAACTCGGTGCAAGGAATGCGAGATGCAGCCATCCTTGAGGTGCTTTATTCATGTGGCCTCAGGGTCAGTGAATTGAGCAACCTGGATGTCGAAGATGTTGATTTTGATAATCGGATCATAAGGGTGATGGGAAAAGGTAATAAGGAAAGGTTGGTGCCCATTGGAAAGCAGGCGATTGGTGTGTTAAAAGATTATCTGGAGGCCTCATCTAATCTAAGAAAGAAGGGTAAATCCAAAGGGGCTCCATTGTTTTTGAATTACCGCGGCGGAAGGCTTACGGCCCGCAGCATCGCAAGGATCATAAAGAAATATGCGCTTGAGTGTGGCTTAAGTTCTGACATCAGTCCCCATGCCATGCGGCATACCTTTGCTACTCACATGCTGGATGGTGGGGCGGACTTGAGGGCAGTGCAAGAGCTTTTGGGGCATGAAAGCCTGAGCACCACGCAGAAATACACACATTTGACGCTTGATAAACTCATGGAGGTGTACGACAAGGCGCATCCGAGGAGTGAATAAAATGGGCGAAAGGCGCAAGGCGCTGGGCATGAGGACATATGAATTGAATTGACTATTTTCTAAGGTCTTATGCGCACGGAAGGTATGGATATGTATGGATCTCATCTAAGAAAAATAGTACGGGCAACAACTATTTTGGGAGTGGTAAAAGATGGGAAGGCAGTCATGGCAGGGGATGGGCAGGTGAGCCTGGGCGAGACCATTATGAAGCACAAGGCCACCAAGGTAAGGCCCATGTACAAAGACCAGGTTTTGGTGGGATTTGCAGGGGCTGCAGCCGATGCCTTTAACCTGTTTGAGAGGCTTGAGGGGAAACTTGAGACATTCAGCGGCAATCTCACCCGGGCTGCGGTGGAGCTGGCCAAGGACTGGCGTACCGACAAGATCCTGCGAAGGCTTGAGGCGCTTCTCTTGGCCATGGATAAAGAGCACATACTCATAATATCCGGCACAGGGGATGTAATAGAACCCGATGAGAGTGTGGCTGCCATTGGATCTGGCGGACCCTATGCACTGGCAGCGGCCAAGGCACTGCTGGACCATTCAGACCTCGATGCGACCGCCATCGTGCGAGAGGCAATGAAGATAGCCGCGTCAATTTGTGTGTACACCAATGAGAATATTGTCATTCATGAACTAGGCTGAAGG
>DQZA01000312.1 GCA_011042035.1 Desulfobacteraceae bacterium | reverse complement strand
GGGTTATCTTTCTGGGTCGGGCTGGAAAGAATACCTGGAAAAGGGAAGTATTTGCGGGATCCAGTTGCCTGATGGCCTTGTGGAGTCTCAGAAATTGGAAAAACCTATTTTTACCCCCTCCACAAAGGCCGAGGAAGGGCTCCATGACGAGAACATCTCGTTTGAAAAGGCGGCTGAGATTATTGGCAAGGATGTAGCCGAGAGGGTGAGGGAGGTTAGCCTTGCCATCTATGACTTTGGAAGAGACTATGCCCTTGAAAGGGGTATAATCATTGCGGATACCAAGTTTGAATTTGGATTGTGTGATGGAGAATTAATCCTTATAGACGAAATCTTGACCCCCGACTCGTCTCGGTTTTGGCCCGCGGATGACTATGAACCGGGCCGATCGCAGAAAAGCTTCGACAAACAGTTCCTCAGAGACTACCTCACCGAAATAGGATGGGCCAAGCAGCCACCACCTCCTAAACTGCCAGAGGAGATAATTACAAAGACTAGAGAGAAATACCTTGAAGCCCTCAAAAGAATTACGGGCAGTGATCTAATGAATTAACAATGGCCTGAATTAAAAAATGGGACGGGGTCTGACCCTTGACAAAGCCCTGGGGGATGCTTAACGTTTCGCGTAGTTCCTGCGAAGGGAAACAGATTAATATCACTCCAAAAAATATCAACAAGAGACTTTAGACAGATTATGGATGCAGAGCGGAAAGACAAGGTCGAAATAAAGCATGATCAGAAACCCTCAACAAATGACATGGCCTCGAAACAAAAGGGGGAAAAGAAAGAGGTGCCCCTTGAAAAACTTACGAAGGCCGAGTTGATCGAAAAACTCAAGGCTGCAGAAGAATCGGCCAAGAAATACCTCGACCTGTACGTGCGAGCACAGGCTGAGATGGACAATCTCAAGAAGCGCCTTCGGAGAGAAAAAGAGGATTTTCTTAAATTTGCCAATGAATCACTCCTCAAGGAACTTTTGCCGGTTGTGGATAACCTCGAGAATGCCCTGAAACATGCGCAGGATGAAGGTTCAGTTGATGCCTTGCGCGAGGGCATAGAACTCACGCTTAAGGGAATGAAAGACGCCCTTTCCAAGGCTGGGGTTGAAGAGGTCAAGGCCATTGGCGAAAGGTTTGATCCAAATTTTCATTATGCGGTATCCCAAGAGGAAACAGATAAGGTTGAAACAGGTACCGTAGTCCAAGAACTCCAGAAGGGATACGTTTTAAACCAGCGACTGCTTAGGCCTGCAATGGTTGTAGTTAGCAAGAACCCACAACCAGGTGAAGCAGATACATACAAAACCACTGCAGGGGAGGAGCAAGAATCCTAGCAAGTACAACTCAAGGTGCCTTTTGAGGGTGTGGTAACCTCACGGTAATTAATCAGATTTTGAAGATCTGAAAATATAGTCAGTGTATAAAAGTTTTTAAGGAGGCTTAGAAATGGGAAAGATAATTGGAATTGACCTGGGTACGACAAACTCCTGTGTCGCCGTAATGGAGGGGGGAGATCCAGTTGTTATTGCTAATGCAGAGGGTAGCAGGACGACCCCTTCTATGGTGGCATTTACAGATAGCGGGGAGCGGCTTGTGGGCCAGGCTGCAAAGCGCCAGGCCGTTACCAACCCCGAGAACACCATCTTTGGTGTCAAGAGGCTGATAGGAAGAAAGTATGATTCGAAGGAGGTCCAGGATGACATAAAGGTTCTGCCCTACAAGATCATTAAGGCAGCCAATGGCGATGCCTGGGTGCAAGTTAGGGGAAAGGACTATAGTCCTTCGGAAATTTCTGCCATGATCTTACAGAAGATGAAACAGACGGCAGAAGATTACCTGGGCGAAAAGGTAACCGAGGCAGTCATAACTGTCCCCGCTTACTTTAATGATAGCCAGCGCCAGGCCACAAAGGATGCAGGCCGTATTGCCGGGTTGAAGGTGGAAAGGATCATCAATGAGCCGACAGCCGCGGCTCTGGCATATGGCCTTGACAAGAAGGGGGATCGAAAGATCGCCGTATTTGACCTGGGGGGCGGTACCTTTGATATATCCATACTAGAGATCGGCGAGGGAGTGTTCGAGGTCAAGTCTACTAATGGTGATACACACCTTGGTGGAGAGGACTTTGACCTCAGAATCATAGATTACCTCGCAGATGAATTCATGAAGGATCAGGGAATCGACCTAAGAAAGGATCGCATGGCGCTCCAAAGGCTCAAGGAGGCTGCTGAAAAGGCGAAGTGCGAGCTTTCAGGGGCTATGGAAACTGACATAAACCTGCCTTTTATTACTGCTGATGCCAGTGGCCCAAAGCACCTGAACATGAAACTCACAAGGGCGAAGCTTGAGGCCCTGGTGGATGACCTTGTTGAAAAAGTGGTCGAGCCCTGCCAGATAGCCCTTAGAGATGCTGGGCTAACGGCAGACCAGATAGACGAGGTAATCCTAGTTGGCGGTATGACACGAATGCCCAAGGTGCAGCAAAAGGTCAAGGAGATATTCGGCAAAGAGCCGAGCAAGGGAGTCAACCCTGACGAGGTGGTCGCCATCGGTGCAGCCATCCAAGGAGGCGTACTTAGGGGTGATGTTAAGGACGTGCTCTTGTTGGACGTTACACCCTTGTCCCTGGGTATCGAAACCCTTGGAGGTGTGTTTACTAAGCTCATCGAAAAAAACACCACCATTCCTACCCGAAAGAGCCAGATTTTCTCAACCGCTGCTGACAACCAGACAGCGGTGGAGATCCACGTGTTGCAGGGTGAGCGAGAAATGGCCGCTGACAACAAGACCCTAGGGAGGTTCCAGCTGGTGGGAATTCCCCCTGCTCCAAGGGGTGTTCCGCAAATTGAGGTCACCTTTGATATTGATGCAAACGGCATTGTTCACGTATCTGCAAAAGACCTAGGAACTGGGAAGGAACAATCTATCAAGATTACTGCCTCTAGCGGATTGAGTGAAGAGGAAATCGAGAAACTGGTTAAGGATGCGGAACTCCATGCCGAAGAAGACCGAAAGAAAAGAGAGTTGGTGGATGCAAGAAACAATGCAGACTCCTTGATATATACCACGGAAAAGTCGTTAAAGGAGGTTGAAGATAAGGTTGATGAAGCCACAAAGGATAACATCAAGCAGGCCATAGAGAGGCTTAGAAAGGCTATGGAAGGTGATAATGCCGAAGAGATCAAGCGCCTGACAGATGAATTGACGCAGGCCTCGCACAAGCTGGCTGAGGCAATGTACGCTAAAGCAAGCCAGCAGCAACAGGCCCAGGCCGGAGGAGGCGCTTCAAGTGCCTCTGGAGCGGGTAGTTCCTCAGGAGGCTCAAGCGACGAGGATGTGGTGGATGCAGACTTTGAGGAAGTGAACAAGTGATCCAAATCAAGATGGCTCTCAAAAGGGTCATTCCCACCGCAATGGTGGGGGTGGCCCTTTTTCTTTTTAGCTGCAAACCAGCAGTCCAGTTGAAAAGGCCGG
Source organism: Desulfobacteraceae bacterium (assembly GCA_011042035.1). GTDB lineage: Bacteria > Desulfobacterota > DSM-4660 > Desulfatiglandales > Desulfatiglandaceae > B111-G9. The sequence goes on along the minus strand of DQZA01000312.1, from coordinate 1,259 downwards.
TGGCAAAAAAGGCCCCCGCTGCTGAGCAGATCTATGCCAATGCGGAGGCCCTGTTCAGCCAAGGCAAGATTGACGAAGCGCTGTCACTGTACCTCGAGTACGTAAAACTAATGCCCGGGGGCAAGAGGGCGGCTGATTGCCTGAGGCGTGTGGGAGATATTTATCTGGAAAGAGATAAATTGGACGAGGCCCTTGAGGCCTATGGCCGTATTAGAAAGGATTTCCCGGGTTATGAGCACTTGGCTGAGGTGGGCTATGGGATAATTTCGGTTTTGTACAAGACGGGGGCACTTGATGATGCCATAGCCGAAGGCGAGCAATGGATCGCCATGTATCCTGACAGTGGCTTAAAACCGGATGTGGCCCTGATGCTTGGCAGGTGTTATTACAGTAAACTGGAGGAGGATAAGGCCCTTCACTGGCTGATTATGGCAGAGGGGGGTTTTGAAACGGTTGACCGTGAAAGGGCGTCGGCAGTAAGTTCCGAGATAACCCGCTACATTAATGAGGCAGATAAAACAGCCCTTGAGAAAATGATAGTGATATCAAAGGGCACGAACTGTTATCCTCAGGTTGCCTATAGGCTGGCCAGTATCTATTACCAGATGGATGAGCTTGAAAAGGCGGAAGAAACGGTGACAGAGCTTCTTCAGGCGCCAGTAGAAGAGAAATGGCTGGCGCAGGCGCGGGGGCTTTATGCGAAAATCTTTTTAGCATTAAATGTAGAACCCAACAAGGTAGGATGCTTACTGCCTTTGAGTGGTCCTTTTGGGATTTACGGGCAAGAGGTCTTAAACGGTGTGGAAACCGCAATGGGTATCTTTGGAGACACACATAGTCACATGGAGGTGGTGATAAAGGATACGGCTGGAAATCCAATCAAGGCGGCTGAGGGTATAGAAGCACTGGTGAGGCAGCAGCACGTCGTGGCAGCGATGGGCCCGCTCCTTAGCCGTTGTGCCGAACAGGCAGCCATAAGGGCGGAATCCCTGGGACTGCCACTTGTAACCCTGTGTCGCAAGAAAGATATTGTAGAGAAGGGGCACATGATTTTTCGTAACTTTATGCTACCCAAAAGAGAGGTTGAGCAGTTGGTTCATGTTGCCATGGATCGACTGGATATCCGAAGATTTGCTATAATGTATCCTGCCAATGCATATGGTCGGTACTTTATGCAGCTTTTCTGGGATGAAGTGGAAAAGTGGGGTGGAGAAATAAGGGCTGCGGAATCCTATGATCCGTCCATCACAGATTTTGGG
>DQZA01000008.1 GCA_011042035.1 Desulfobacteraceae bacterium | reverse complement strand
CTGAAAAAGACCACGGACGGGCCTGTTTCAAGATATATCAACCGTCCGGTCTCATTAAGAATTACCCGTTACCTTATCAATACTCCTTTGACTCCAAACCAGTTGTCCTTTCTTTCATTTCTTACTGCAGTTGTGGCTGGCGGGGTGTTCGCTCTTAAAGGGTACGCTGCTCTTGTTATAGGGGCAGTGCTGGCTCAATTTTCTTCTATTTTAGATGGATGTGATGGGGAGGTCGCCCGTCTGAAATCCCAAACTTCCGAATTCGGTGGGTGGTTTGACGCAGTCTTGGATCGCTATGCTGATGCCTTTGTTCTCCTTGGCCTGACGATTCACGTTCTATGGGAAGGTCCAACACTCGGTGCTGTGCTTGCAGGCTATTTCTCAGTCAGTGGAAGCCTGATCAATAGTTATACTGCCCACAAGTACGATAGCTATCTGAGGGATAAACTTGGAAATCGAGCCGTGACGTTTCGTTTGGGCAGAGACGTGAGGATATTCCTTATCTTTCTTGGTGCCCTGCTTAACAGGGTCCTAGCAACTCTTGTGGTGCTTGCGGTTATTACAAATTTAGAAAATATCAGGAGAATATGGGTATTGTACCGTGAGTGGTCAGGGAAGAAGGAATAACCTCACACCTTATGAGTGCACGAAAAAGCGCATTATGGACAGGATTCGAGCCTCAGAGGTGCCCGAGGACTTCGGGCATGCACTTAATACGGTGAAGTGGGTAAAGAGACTTGCTCATGAGGTAAGCCCCTTACTGGAAATAGCTGCTTTGGGACATGATATTGAGAGGGCAATGGAAAATGTCAAGGTGCATAGGGAAGACTTTGTGGACTTTGACAGCTTCAAAAAGGCCCATGCGGAAAACAGCGCCAATATCGTGAGCGAAATTATGAGAGAATGTAACTGGGATGAGGCTTCCATAGAAAGGGTGGTAGGGATGATACGGAACCATGAAACGGGCGGTGATCGGGAGTCTAATATTCTGCGTGATGCGGATGCACTATCTTTTTTTGAGGTGAACTTGCCCTATTATTACAAGAGACACGATTTGGCAGAGGTGGAGAGAAGATGTCGATGGGGATATTTAAGGTTATCTCGCAGGTCAAGACCTCTCCTTAGAAACTTCAGGTATCCAGACGAAGAGCTGAACCGTTTGATTGAACGTATCAGTGCGTCCGCGGTTTGTTAACGGCAATGAGGTTTCCAATGGTACACCCTGGTTTAGCTATTTAGTGTCCATCCATAAATTCCCTCTCCCTTGAGGGAGAGGGTTAGGGTGAGGGTGTAACCCCTTGATATCACACCCCCTCACCCAGCCTCTCCCCCTCGAGGGGGAGAGGGGTATAAAGTTTATGGATGGGAACTATTTAGGCTGAAGGAGTTGAGACCGAAGCCTACCTGCCCAAGTATATGTAGCAGGATCGCCTGAAACTTTTCCTTCAGTCTTCGGTCTTCAGCCTTTATGCTGCTTTTCTCTAACCTAAGAATTCAGAGAGGGGGCGATAGCATGAGGATTGGTTTTATTTCAACTTATCCGCCAATTGAGTGCGGCATCGCCACATACACCCAATACTTAACCGATGCCCTTAGAGCAAAACAAACCGATATTTATGTGGTTTCTCATATTGGCGGGTCAGGTCCACAGGTATTCTCTGCCTTTGATTATGAAGATGGGGACCTCGCGGAGAAGGCCTTTTCGATGATGATAAGATTCACTCCGGATGTTGTTCATATCCAACATGAGTTTGGTCTGTATGGCAAACATCTGGGGGTATCGGTTGTACCGTTGATTCTTGAATTCAAGATGCTAGGCATTCCTGTGGTAAGCACACTTCATACGGTTTACACCGATATGGATCTCCCTCACAGAACTATCCTTGAAGCAGTGATGACCAATTCGGATAGGATAATTGTACATGAGCCGTATCAACTGGACACATTGAGAGCACTTATGCCCGACACACTTCACGAAAAAATTCGGGTTATCCCGCACGGAGCGAGAGAGGTAGACATTATTCCCGATGCCAAAAGGAGGCTAGGGCTTCCTGAAGATAAGAAGGTTATATTGATAATCGGATATATCAGACCATCAAAGAATTTTGAACTAATAATAGATGTGTTTCCCCAGATACTTGAGAGATTTCCCGATGTTGTGCTGGTAATGGCAGGGAAAACAAGGGGACAAGAATATGTGGAATATCGGGACCAGTTGTATGACAGAATTGCTAATTCCCCTGCCCATGAAAACATTATTATAATCCGCGGTCAGCTACCTCAACATGTGTTTGACCAGGTACTTTGTGCTGCAGATGTTGTGGTGCTTCCATACAAAATCGTTTCCCAAAGTGGTATACTCGCTCACTGCTTGGCCTTTGGAAGGCCTCTTGTGGCAAGCAGCAGTCGTGCCCTCGTGGATACACTTGGCCGAGCCAAGGCTGGCTTGGTATGTAACGACAAGAGTGAATTTGCAGACTGTATTGTCCGGCTACTTCAAGATGAGGACCTTGCACGGCAATTTTGTGAAAATGGGAGGAGATTTGTAAAGGAAAATATCTCGTGGTCGATTATTGCAGATAGGCATTTAGAACTCTATCGTGATATTACGGATGCACCTAAAGTGGACGTTAGAATAATCACAACAGAATGAGGGTGTAATTATGAAACCCAAGCTACATCCTTTCATGCGGTTTGAGCATAATCCCATTCTGACTCGGGAAGACATCCCTTATCCATGTAACACTGTTTTTAATGCTGCAGCATGCAAGTTCAATGGTCAGTACTTGCTCCTGCTTAGGGTGGAAGACCTGCGTGGCCATAGTCACCTTACCCTGGCTCGATCAGATGATGGCTATCATTTTGAGGTGGACAAGGAGCCATGGATCGTTCCCTCTGAAGACCCTGAGATAGAAGTCTATGAGCGATATGGGGTGGAGGACCCCCGCATTACACAAATGGACGATACATATTTTATAACATACACGGCCTATGGTCCCTACGGCCCCAGGGCGGCCATCGGCTATACGAAAGATTTTGAATCATTTCAAAGAATATCCATGATAAGCGTGCCGGATGATAAGGACGCCGTGCTTTTCCCAGAAAAGATTGGTGGTAACTACGCAGTGCTTAACAGACCCCAAGGACTCGGTGGAGAAAAGGGGGCAATATGGATTACTTACTCTCCTGATCTTGTTTATTGGGGTAAGTCACGCTTGATCCTTGGTCCTGAACCGGGGTGGGGACCTTCCAAGGTGGGAATGTGCATCCCTCCCTTAAAGACAGACGAGGGATGGCTGGCCATTTATCATGGAGTTAGGGAGACAGGCGGGGGTAGAATCTACCGTATAGGCGCGATGCTGTTGGATCTTGACAACCCTGAATCAGTATTAGGCTATACTCCACATTTTATTTTTGGCCCAGAATTTCCCTATGAGAGGACAGGGGATGTGCAAAACGTGGTCTTTCCATGCGGCGGAGTGGTGGAGGAAGATGGAACACTCAAGATGTACTATGGTGCGGCAGACACCTGCATTGCCCTTGCAGAGGCAAGGATTGAGGACTTGATAGAATTGTGCTTGATGGGAATACGGGAGGAAAAATCCTAGTCTTGCTCGTCTCTGCTCAGAGGCAAGCGTGTCTACCATGCTCTGGGTCATGGCGGAAAAAAATCCTTTCAAGTCTAGCTGTCCGATGGAGAGGGCTTTCCATGGTATATTTTCGTGGGTGAGGCCCTTCCAGAGAGCCTGAAAAATCTCACACTTTATATATTCCGGAACAATGGTCTTTTTTTTCGGGTTTTCTACAATGTTGCCTTGGATATCAATATCCCTCTTCCGACGTTTTGGACGTCCGGGGCCCCAACCATGCTCAAGATGCGTTTTGGCTCCACTGTGATCGTGGCCACTGTGTCTCTTACATTCTGCTCCCCGTCTGCGGCCAGCCCTTTCACCACATCACTTCCCCTGCGGAAACCGCCATCTACCATTACAACCACCCGGCGGCTACTTCGTTTGTAATCTTTTCCATTACCTGAACCTGAATCTATTTCAATACCTATCCAGTCCACCCCTGCTTCGTGCATTTCATCAATGGCCTCATATATCTTTTTTCGGTCTTTCAGTGGTTTACGTTTGCAGCAAGGGGAACACCTATGGCCTTGAGACCCTTAAGATCCTTTTCGTTCTTTGTCAGCCTGGTCATCATCATTCCTCCTTCAATGGTGAAGGGGCATTTGCCACAGTTCTGAAACTAACTTCTTCGAATGCCTCCCAGGGTTTCCGGGGAAGGCGGGCGGGTAGGTTGCTTTGTGGTTTTGTGGCTCCTCCAAATCCACCGAGAATAATATAGACCGTTTTTCGTTGCTTATGTTTGTTTGGAAGCCCCCATTCACTAATGTTTTCGTTTAGACCGCGTATGCCGAGTTCATTAGGCTCAGAATTCAATACCGGCGCTGGGAAATGGGCAGGTTCTGACCCGGATGCTTGCGGGGGTACTGATTGCTGTGAGGCTCCGGGCATCATTTCTATCATGCCGTTCATACTTTCCATAGGCCAACTTTCCGCCATTTTCCCGTCAGTAAGTGGCGCAGACTGTGGTTGGACAGTGGGGGTATTCTTTCCAAATGCTTTCCCACCCTTTATTACCGCATATAGCCATTCATTTGCGCTGGGAAGTCTTCTTCCATAAAAGCTTGTGTAAGCTGTTGCCCCATAAGCTGTTACGCGAACAACAGGGCAGGAGGCGTGGGCGGGTTTATT
>DQZA01000027.1 GCA_011042035.1 Desulfobacteraceae bacterium | reverse complement strand
TTTGACATCTACATGCCTGATTTCAAGTTCTGGGAGCCCAAGTGGGCAGAGAGATATTGCAATGCCCCTGATTATCCTGAAAAGGCCCGGCTGGCCATAAAGGAGATGCACCGGCAGGTTGGGGACCTGGTTATGGATCAGCGTGGTATTGCCAAGAGGGGCTTGTTGGTGCGCCACCTTGTAATGCCGGGCGGTATAGCCGGGACAAACGAAATAATGCGATTTATTGCTGATGAGATTTCCCCAAATACCTATGTTAATGTAATGGACCAATACAGGCCCTGTGGAAAGGCCCTTGAGGATGAGTTCATTAATCGGCGACTTACTGCCCATGAATTCCGCTCTGCAAGGGAAGCTGCCATACAGGCAGGGCTAAAAAGGCTGGATCCTAGGGATCGGATAAGAATTGTATTTGGCATATGACCGAGGATAGCAAAACTTTTATTATAGGTGACATCCATGGCTGCCTCGACATGCTCAAGCGGCTTGTGGAGAAAATTAAGTGGGATCCAGCCAAGGATAAACTCATCTTTGTTGGTGACTATATTGACAGGGGGCCTGACCCAAAAGGAGTGGTGGACTACATTTTATCGCTCATGGCCGAATCGTCTGGGATCCAGTGCCTTATAGGCAACCATGAGGTGATTTTTCTGGACTACATTAAGGGTAAGGACAGGAAGCTATTCCTGATGAACGGAGGTATGAATACACTGGAAAGCTATGCCTTTCATCTTGTGGACACAGAGGATGACCTTTTACCCCCCTCCCATAAAGAGTTTTTTGCCTCCCTGAGATATACCATCGCGCTTGATGACTATTACGTGGTACATGCCGGTTTTAGACCCAAGGTCCCCTTAGAAGAGCAAGATCCGGACGACCTGGTTTGGATCAGAGACCCGTTTATCTACTCGACCTATGACTTTGGCAAAAGAGTCATATTCGGCCACACCCCTTTCTACGAGCCGTTAATAATGAAAAACAAGGTTGGTATAGACACAGGAGCAGTTTATGGAAATCGCCTCACCTGCCTTGAACTGCCCGAGTTTCGTTTCCACTCGGTGGAGCCGTGATGTAGCTAATGCCAGGGCCCAACAAGAATAATGACAGAAGAGTAGGGTTTACGGCCACAATACCAGTGGAGGTCATCTATGCAGCCGGATACAAGCCAGTGGACCTCAATAACCTATTTATCACATCCGAGCATCCCACCTTGATGCTGGAAAAGGCCGAGGCTGAGGGTTTTGCGCGCAATATCTGCGCGTGGATAAAGGGTATATACTCGGTGGTCTTGGAGCATGATTTTAGGACAGTGATAGCGGTTACCGGAGGAGACTGCAGTAATACCATAGCCCTGGCAGAGGTATTGGAAAATAGAGGAATTGAAATTATTCCCTTTGAGTACCCCAGGGAAAGATCAAGGAAGCTACTAACAGAGGCAATGGAAGCCTTCATGAGCCACTTTCATGTTTCATGGGCAGAGGTACAGGAGGCAAAGCAATGGCTGGACAGGATCAGGATGAAGCTGAGGAAACTGGATCGGCTCACCTATGAGTCCAACCTTGTGACTGGGGTTGAGAACCATTTGTTCCTTGTAAGTAGCTCGGATTTTTGGGGTGAACCCGAGAGATTCGAGGCAGAACTGGATAGGCTTATTCACGAAACCCACAAAAGATCGCCCATAAGAGAGGATATAAGGCTAGGCTATCTTGGAGTTCCTCCCGTATTTGGCGACTTGTACCAGCTCATAGAGGAAAAGGGTGCTCGAGTTGTGTTCAACGAGGTCCAGAGGCAGTTTAGTATGCCGTTTTTCGATGAGCAAGACATTGTGGGGCAATATCTTCATTACACCTACCCCTATGACGCAGCAGGCAGGATCCCGGACATTGAACGGGCTATTAGGGAAAGGCGAATTCATGGCTTGATTCATTACACCCAGACCTTCTGCTACAGACAAATCTACGACATTATACTCCGCAAAAGACTCTCGGTACCCATCCTAACGCTGGAAGGAGACCGCCCGGGCAACATAGATACCCGGACGGTGCTGCGCATAGAAACTTTCCTCGAAATGCTTAGAGGTGTGGCGGGCTAACGGGCCTTGCCGCTGAGGAAGGCCTCGGCAAACTCCACATCCTGTTTGCTGCCTATAAAAAGTGGTGTTCTTTGATGCAGTTCCTTGGGTTCGATTTCGAGAATCGGCCCCTGCCCATCACTCGCATAACCCCCTGCCTCTTTTACCACCATGGCCAGGGGATTGGCCTCCACCATGAGCCTCAACTTGCCGTGGGGCTTTTTCGGATCCTTATTGTCCGCTGGATACATAAAAATTCCGCCCTTGAGGAGATTACGGTGGAAATCAGCCACCAGGCTCCCCACGTATCGGGAAGTATATGGCCTTCCAGTGGCCTTATCTTTTTCCTTGAAGTAATCAATCAAGGCCCTGGTCCTTTCATCCCAATACTGGTAGTTGCCTTCGTTGACACTATAGATCTTACCCTTTTCAGGGATCCTTATGTTTCCATGGGACAGCAAAAACTCCCCAACACTGGGATACAGTGTGAACCCGTGTACACCTGTACCGTTACCTGTGGTATAGACCATTATGGTACTGGACCCGTAAATAAAGTAGCCTGCAGCCACCTGCTTGATGCCCGGCTGGAGCACTTCGTCCAAAAGAACCTCAGACTGGTTGTCCTCGTTTTGTCTTTTATAAATTCCGAAGATGGTACCAATGCTGACATTGACGTCTATGTTTGAAGAGCCATCCAGGGGATCAAACAAAAGGATATAATTGCCTTTTGGGTATTGCGAAGGTATCTCTATAAGGTCAGCCACCTCCTCTGAGCCCATGCAACACAACTGACCTATATGCTGCATTCTTTCTATAATGACACGGTTGGCAAATACATCCAGTTTTTGAACCTGCTCATCCTGGATATTAATCTCGCCGGTGGAGCCAAGTATATCCACCAGGCCGGCCTTGTTAACCTCCCTGGAAATAACCTTTGCGGCCACAATGAGCTCGGTAAGCAATGTGGTAAAGGCCCCGGTGGCCTCTGGATTCTCCCTCTGTTGTTCTAGAATGTGTTGCGTAATGGTGATTCCCACTGCTTTTCTGTTCATTCGCCTTACCTCCTTTCGTAGGTTTGGCAAAGCGCCTACCATCCCTTTAACAGGTCATCCCAAAATTCAGGGTCCTCTTCTTTCCACTTTGGGCCAAAGCGCCTGTCGCAAAAGCCGCTAAGCCGCTCGTACCATTTCACCCACACGTTTTTCTTCTTTTCCCTCGCCTCCAGGATGTCCCCAAGATAGACATCCACCTTACTCATCTCATCCTTTGGAACATAGTAGTCAGCCCCCATCTCAAAGGACTTCTTGAGGTTCTCCTTGGAAAGGGCATGGGCTGTGAGCATTAACGTGGGGATATTCTTCTTCTTGGCTATTTCAAGGAGTTCATAGCCTCTCACTCCCATTATGTCCAGAACGGCAGCGTGATAAAAGTTCTTTTCCAAAAGTTCCTTGGCCTCTTCAAAAGAGCTGGCCTGATCCACCTTACACATATCCAGAAGCTCAGTAAGAAATTCCAGGACGTCCTTTTCGTCATCTACTATTAAAACCCGTTTTCCCCTCAAGATTTTCTCAGGATCCATTTCTGTCCTCCTCAACCTCCATTGCTCTGTCTCCTACTGTGTACGGCGCTCTTAAGTGCTTACCCCTGTCTTATACTCCAGTCTGTAGATTTCGGCAAGGGTAAGAAATATGGTTATTATCAAGGGGCCATAGACAATTCCCATGATACCGAAAAGTTTCATGCCCCCAATTATCCCGATAAATACGAGAAAAGGGTTCATTTTCATTCCCTGGCCAATGAGCTTCGGCTTGGCCAAGTATTCTATAAACGCGCTATAGCAAATGTTGTAGATGAAAAACCCTATGGCCGTAGCCACCTTACCCTGAATTAACAGGATGGCAGTGGCAGGTATGAAGATTATTGATGCACCTATTATGGGCAGGAATGCCATGAAGGCAATCACGGTGCCCCACAGAAAAGGGGAGGGCAGGCCAAAAAAATAGAACCCAAATCCCCCTAGCAGGCCCTGGATAGCCCCCGATAGTCCATTGCCTACGAAGATGGCCTTACCCATTTCCGTGAATTTATAGGATACCTTTTCGAGCTGGTCCTTGGGCAGTGGAATCAGTTGAACAAGGTATTCCTTAAGCCTTGTGCCGTCGCGGAGAATGTAGAATATGGTAAGCATCATTAGGAAAAAGTGAATAAGAAAGCTAAGCAAATTGGATACCGCAGATCTTGTTTGTTTGTATAGAAACAAGCCCACTTTCTTGCCAATGGCACCACTGAGTTGCTCGATATTTTCACGGCTGAGATCTACGTGTAATTTCTCTGCAAGCTTGCGAAACCTAATGCCCCATTTTGTATCACTTTCCACCAGCTCCTGAATTTTATTCAAGGATACCGCTGACCCCGTCTTTGCATAGAACTCAAATGCCTCATTGGACAATGTCCCTCCAAACCAACCCATTGGGACCAGGAGAATCAAAAGGATGAGCAGGGTCATAATCAGGGCTGCAAGGGTCTCGGCGCCACGAAACAGCCTCAAAAGCAGCTTATAGACAGGGTAGAACACGCTCCCTATCAGAAGGCCCAGGATAACAGCGGAGATATAGCTCCAGAACAGGCCCAACAGCAAAAGTGTTGAGCAACCGAGGAAAATCAAGAATAACTTTGAACTTCCATCATTATTCATTTTCTTCAGCCCTCTTTTAGAGGGGAGTATCAGCTCAATATTTAGGGAAATAACAGCAAGCTCTATACCCCTCTCCCCCTCGAGGGGGAGAGGTTGGGTGAG
>DQZA01000314.1 GCA_011042035.1 Desulfobacteraceae bacterium | reverse complement strand
CGTCAGAGGGCATATGCCTCTTTCAAAAATGAACAGTGTCTCAAATGCCACCGCAACCTTCTTTATATTCCAGATAAAAGGGGAGCGATGCTGGCACATCGTGACGTAATGTACGCTCGCCCTCGCTATGAAAAGCGGTGCGTAGATTGCCATAAGAATTTGGTACACAACCCAACGACCATTTACGAGTACAAACAGTTTAGAGGCATGTATAGAGGTTTAGGAACCTAAAGGGAAAGGGGGGAAAGATATGAGGCGCGTTTTTTTGGGTTTATTCGCCATGGGATCCCTAATAAGCCTAACAGCCATGGGCAGTCCAGCAACCGCCCAAACAGCACCCAACCAGGCCAAACAAAAAGAATATCGCATAGAGCGCAGTATCCCAAAAGAGGGCATTGCCTGCATTGAATGCCACAAAAAAGAAAGTTCTGCCATCTTTGTGGATTGGGCACATAGTCGCCATGCCTCGGCCAATATCACTTGCATTGATTGCCATAAGGCCGAAGAATTTGATCCCGATGTAAGCAAGGAACATTACAAGCAGTATGAGCGCTCTGATCAGCTATTCGGGAGAAAAGAATTTAAGGTCCCTGTGACCGCTGTCGTGACGCCCAAGGACTGCTCCCGCTGCCATCCCGACGAGGCAAAACAATATTCCAGAAGTAAGCATGCCAACACCCTTGAAATCATCTGGAAGATTGATCCTTGGCTCAACAAAGGAATGAACAGTGACTTTGAACGGGTATCCGGGTGCTTCCACTGCCACGGAACAATAGTGAAAACTAAGGATGGCAAGCTTCCCCCGGATGTCTGGCCTAATGTGGGAGTTGGGAGGATAAATCCCGACGGCAGCAGAGGAAGCTGTACCAGCTGCCACACCCGACACCGGTTCTCAGTGATGGAAGCCCGGAAGCCGGAGGCCTGCGGCCAGTGCCACTTGGGGCCTGACCACCCCCAAATTGAGATCTACATGGAATCCAAGCATGGTGACATTTATACAGCCCACGGCGACGAGTACAATTGGAATGCCTCCCCCGGCACCTGGACACCTGGTGTTGATTATCGCGGTCCCACCTGCGCCTCATGCCACATGTCCGGAGCGGGTTCAGTCCTCACCAGTCATGACGTCACTGAAAGGCTCTCCTGGGAGATCCAGGCCCCTCTCACCGTGCGGCCCGAGAACTTCAAGCCCTTTCCCGCCAAGACCAACTGGAAGGTGGAAAGGGACAAGATGAAGGCCGTGTGCATGCAATGCCACGGAAAGCTGTGGGTGGACGACCATTACGCAAAGCTAGATCGTGTGGTAAAGGAATACAACGAGGTTTACTTCAAGCCCGCCAAGGCAAAACTGGACGAACTCTATGCCAAAGGGTTACTGGACAAGCGTAAGTTCTTCGACGAAAAGGTGGAAGTGGAATACTACGAGCTGTGGCACCACGAGGGCCGACGGGCCAGGATGGGGGCCGCCATGATGGCCCCTGATTATGCATGGTGGCACGGTTTTTACGAATGCAAGAAACGATTCGTCAGCTTCATGGAAGAGGCCAACGGCCTGATCAAACACAACAGAAAGGCTTACAGGGCACTGGATTTTCCCAATGCCACGGGCAATACCACCAAGCCCCCTGAGGTTTTGCCAAAAGGCAAGTAACGAAATCCACTTCACCCTTTCCCTAAGTGAAAAGCCCCTGTTGCGGAACCTCTCGCACAGGGGCTTTTCTTTCTTGCATCACATTAAGAAACCATACCACTCAGCTCCCTTGCGCGGGCACATTCACTAGCACACGGCAACCCCATCTGCCTCCTTATCCTCTGGATGTCCTCGTTTGTGGGAGGAAACGGAAAATTTCGTATATCAGGACCTGGCCTGGAATTGGCATACGGACGGTTGCACGCCACCTGTCCATCATATCCCTCGCAACCACTGGTGCGAAACGGCTCTCCTGAATCTATTACCTCATCCAGTTCACCCCGTTTTAGACCAAAACCCACAATGCGGCCATCGGTATCAAAGGTAAACCGGGAGCAATCAGAAATATTGTTATCTATAAGATATCGGGCGAGCTGAATCCGCCTGTATTGATCAATAGGGGGTGGTGGCACATCACCCAATGTAGATTCGGGCTCTGGGAAAAACGAAAACAGATGCGTCCTTCCTCCCATGTCCCTTACCCTCTGGATCGCCAGCGCCATTTGCTCCTCTGTCTCCCCCATTCCCACCATAAAATGAGACCCAGCATTACCTTCGCCGAATATCTCAATGGAATCTTCAAGGCACCTCCAGTAACTTTCCCACTTATGAGGGCCACGGACCCCTTTGCCCCTGTACCTGTCAAAAAGTTCTTCTGTGGCCAAGTCAATGGCAACACCAATTTTATCAGCATCGGCAGCCTTGAACGCTAAAAGGTCCTCTTTCCTTAAGACCGTTGGAGAAATCAACAGCGAGACAGGGATATCAAACGAGGTTCTGAGTGCCCCACATACATCAATCGTGTGCTGGACAGCCCTTTTGCGCGTAACCATTGAGATACAAATCCTCTTAATCCGATCTCGCCGCTCACGTATCCGTGCTATGATTTCCTCCAAAGGGTATGTGGGCCAGGTAACACGTATAAAGCTTTTATCACTATAGATCCCTGGCCGTTTGCTCGAAAGCCCACAATAGGCACACCTTGCCAGGCAGCCATCATTATAGGTCAAAAGTAGATTGATACAATATAACCTGGCCCCCCGGTAAAACAGGCCCTTTTTAAACCCCAGAGTCATGGCAGCGGCTAGGCTCATACGCAAGTATTGGGGACTTTCTTGCTTTTCAATCAATCCACCGCTCATCTCTTGACCCACAATCCGTCTACGCCTGCTCCGCTTTCTCGCCCAACTGGCCCGTAGCGAATTTGTGCAAAATGCTCGCGATAAGGGTTTGGTAGGGAATACCCTCCTGAAGAGCACGTTTCTTAATGTTTATCAGGTCTCTCTCGGTTATCCTTATATTTATCCTTTTGGATCTTCTAAAACTATTGCGCGCATACTTTTCATACTTTTTTATCTGCTCGTTTAACTGTGGAATGCTCCGCCACTCGCCCTTCTCCACAGATCGTAAAAGCTCTTTCTCCTCTTTATTCAGTCTCATTTTTTCTCATCCCCCAGACCACTCCACAACTTTCATGCCATCACACTAGGTCCTTGTATGTGTTTTGTCAATATACACGAAAGACCGTTCTGGAGATTCCCCGGACCGTCACCAGGTGGAAGCGGAAAAGTCAGCACTTACCGAACAACAGGTTCGCTGATAACGGATGTCAAGCCCGTAGCCCTTGGCCCTCTCTATGGCAGCATCCGATGGTAGTGCCATTCTATTTACCCCTGCATCAATGGCATAAAGTTCCATCTTCTCGTTTCCCCTCTCCCGTGCACACCCAAAGCTAGTCCGAACCCGAGGCATCAATTTCCGCCCTTCCACAATCACCTCTGCCACCTCTTCCGCGCTAGGTCCTTGAGATGTGCCTGCCGGCGTGCCACGAATCGCCATGAGGGCCACTATTACCAGTTGCTCGATTTCAAAATCCGATATTATTTTCAGTGCCTGTTTTTCACTGCGCATTCGTCCATAATAGAGGCCACATATCACATGTGGTACAACAGGCAGCGCCGCATTGTTCAAAGCCTCCAAAGTTCGGCGAATGGCCCCAACGCCGAAATCAACATGATAGATGCTACGGTACGTCTCATCATCACCAATCACATCCAGCAGAGCCTGATCAACTCCAGCGTCCTTGAGTCCTCTTGCTGTATCTTTGTCCAAGAGACCACAGTGTACTGATACATAGAGCCCAGTGTCCTTTTTAACCTGATAAATGGCAGACAGAAAATCCTTCCAAGGCAGTCTCCCTTGCCTGTCACAGCCACCGCTTATGAGTACTCCAAGGCTACCCTTGTCAGCCAAGGCTTTACAAATTTCCACAAGGCCCTCTGGTTCTGTAGCAGCAGGCATTGGCTCTAATATCTTACCCTGACAGTGATCACACTGAAGCTGGCAGTCCGCCCCAGTTATGGACACTGCAGGATAAGCGCCTCTGAGGCCATTGTATCTAAACATCCCCGGCAGATAAAAGGTGATGTTTTTCCCTAAATGGGCCCAAGACGTCTCCCTAGCTTTTCTCAACCGTTCCTTAAGATCTCCCATAGTACTCTCTGAATGCTACCCAACACTTAGGCAATATATCTGCCAATCTCTCCCAATTTGCCTCAAGAAGTTCCCTTCGCTCACATGCCCATTCAAGGCTATCTCCATAATCCTCACGCCATTCTCTGTCATATCTATTAAGCAAATTCAAGTTATCCTCAATAACTGCGCGAGCTGCCCAATAACCTGCCAGCCTGCCACACATAACGGCCTGGGGCACGCCCGCTCCGGTGATGGGATGGGTCTGACCTGCCGCATCTCCCACCAATATCATGTTTCTTTTCACTGAAGTGGTCACTGGTTCAGCAGGAATCCAGCCCACGATAAGACTATGAGGTTCTCCCTTTATTATGCCATTGCTTCTTAGTACATCAAGAAACCATTCAAGAGCTGACTTCAATGGGATCGACCATTTGCTACCTCTTACAACCGCGAGCCCCACATTCGCTTCCCCACCTTTGGGAAAAACCCAGGCATAGCCTCCATAGATTTTAGGATTGAAATAGATCTCCGTGTGATCCATTGGAGCGGTGAGAAGGCCCTTCACTTGAATCGCGGGGATGAGGCGCTTTACGGGAGATCCAATCCATCTTCCAACGCTTGAACGGGGCCCGTCTGCACCGATTATTACCTTGGCCCTTATCCTAAAAAACGATCCGTCAGGTCCCTTTAGCACAACGAAGCCAT
>DQZA01000051.1 GCA_011042035.1 Desulfobacteraceae bacterium | reverse complement strand
TTCACATGGCTCACTTTGGCAGGGATTTCCGCTTTGGCCAATTCGGCTGCCTTTCCAAGACCAACAATTCCAGGGACATTTTCGGTCCCGCCCCTTCTTCCGCTTTCCTGAATTCCGCCATGCATCAAGGGCATTAAGCGCAGGCCCTTCCTGAAGTACAGTGCACCTGTGCCCTTTGGTGCCCTTAGCGGAATCCCAGAAAGACTCAAAAGATCTACACCCAGCTCTTTTACATTCACAGGGACATTTCCTACCGTAGCAACGGCATCGGTGTGAAAGAACACGTTGTTCTCCTTGCACACCTCTGCTATCTCGGCTAGTGGCTCAATAGTCCCTATTTCGTTGCTGGCATGGGTAATGGACACAAGTATGGTTTCTGGCCTGATTAGTTCCTTTAACCGATTCGGGTCCACGAGCCCAT
The DNA here is from genome assembly GCA_011042035.1 of Desulfobacteraceae bacterium. GTDB lineage: Bacteria > Desulfobacterota > DSM-4660 > Desulfatiglandales > Desulfatiglandaceae > B111-G9. The sequence continues at coordinate 4,453 of DQZA01000051.1, read as the reverse complement.
ATTCATCAGCTTGTAAAAATGTGACCTCATAGTCCAGACGTTCAAAGAACCTGGCGGAATTGAGCACCGAGTGATGCTCAATGGCCGAGACAATAATATGGTTACCCTTTTTTCTATGGGCAAAGGCTATGCCTTTCACCGCGAGGTTATTTGCCTCGGTGCCTCCCGAGGTGAAGATGATCTCCTCAGGTCTTGCACCTATTAACTCGGCGACCTTGGCCCGCTGCTCGTCGATCACAGCCTTGACCCTTGACCCCAGGTCATAAACCGTAGATGGATTACCAAACTCCCTGTCAAAATAGGGCATCATTTCCTCGATGACCTCTTTCCTGACAGGCGTAGCAGCAGCGTTATCCAGATACACTTTCCTTTCCATCGCCGTTTCCTTTCTTTTTCCTTATATAGAGTTTGTAGCAGTCTTCGTCCTCTTCTATGCCGATAAATTCCTGTCCGCATTTATCACACCAGGAAGGGATGTCCTCCAGTGCCCCATCATAATCGGTAAGGATCTCGAGCACCTGGCCCTCTTTCATACATGCCAGTTTTTCTCCCGGCTCAAGGAGATGGAGAGGACACATCCTGCAGACGAGATCTAGCGTGTCGTCTGCTTTTATGTCTTTCACGAATTTCATTTTCTACCTCCTCTTCTATATGGGGCGAGCCTTTTTCCCTAGTCTTTCAGTATAGAATAACGATCCCGGCTGCCCTTGTCAATGGGCTTGCGTAATATATACAAAAAAAGTAGGGAAAGATATTTGACCTAAGTCAATTGCCACCAATTGATTTAAGGGTAATGTGAAAAAAATAATAATCCGAGGAAATGAATATGGGAGAATCAGTGAAAGTCTTTCTCTATGGCAGGTTTCCTGAAGTTTCAGGAAGGAGATCCAAAAACTACAGGCTGAACTTGGCTAACTCTGTCATGCTCAGAGAGTTTTTGAGTCGCATAGGAATCCCGCTCAGCTCTGTTCAGCTTGTGATGGTTAATCATAGAGCCGTGGGAAAGGATGCGATTATTCGTCCGGACGATCGCGTTAGTATTTTCGGGCAGGAATACCCAATATTTGCTGACTGGTTAAGCCAAAGAAGGGTGGGGCAGACGGTGCGCGATTAAATCGGCGGTGCGATTGTTACCAGAACCGTCATATCTGTCTTGGCCCGTATGCCGTGAGGCTCTGCAATATCCGAGATAAGCACATCGCCCTTCTTGGCTGGAAGTGTGGAACCCGCACCAAGGAACTCACCTTCACCCTCTAAGACTGCGATACTTACCTGTCCCTCTATATCGTGGGAATGAATGGGCAGCTCCTGGCTGGCCTTGAAGTTGAAATTTAGTATCTTAAAATAGGGTGAGTCATGGACCAAAAAACGGCTCATGTGAAGGGCATTGAAACTATTTTCTTCATATAAATTGATTTTTTTCATGTGAGATCTCCTTTTGTTACTAAACAGGTGATTCCTCTTGGCCAAGGCTAATTAAACCTCATAGGGTTGCCTTTTTCAACACCTGTCCTCTTGTGCTTATAACAACCTGCTCCACGGGAATTTCCTTCCCCGCCATTTCCATTGCCTTTTTTACGATCATTGGAAGGCCGGAGCAGCAGGGCACCTCCATGATCAGGGCAGTGATGCTCTTGATATTAGCCGATTTGAAAATATCGGCAAACTTTTGGATATACTGGGGTATGTCATCGAATTTGGGGCACCCCACAAGCACAACTTTTCCCTTAATAAAATCCTGATGGAGGGTTGGATACGCTATGGGTACACAATCTGCTACTATTAACAGTTCTGCGTCTTTTAGAAAAGGTGCTGTTGGAGGCACCAAGTGAATCTGAACGGGCCAGTGGGATAAGGCAGATGAAGCAGATCCCTGGCTGGTGGGTATGTTTGCTTCGTCACAAGCAGAAACCGGTGCAAAGGTTTGAAGGCGTGCAGAAGGACAAGCAGGTGCCGCAAATTCCTCGGCGACCTTTTCTGCCTGTTCCTTTTCCTTTAGGTATTCTTCCACGGCCTGTTCGTCAAAATCCTCAGCCTCACGTTCAATGACCCGCAATGCACCTGTGGGGCATTCTCCGAGGCATGCTCCTAGCCCGTCGCAGTATTTTTCTGCAACTAGACGAGCCTTACCGTCTATTACCTCAATGGCACCCTCGGCACAGGCAGGTACGCACTGGCCGCAGCCGTCACACAATTCTTCATCTATTTCTATTATTTTTCTCATTACTTTCATGACTTTCTCCTTAATAAAACTTGACGAGCTAAATTCTTTCCACTTTCCGTAAGGAATGCCTTTTCTATAACCCTCTCAAGGGCTTCCGAAGGCTTTTTTTCCTCTTCTTCCTGTTTCTCTTCAAGGTTTACGAGCATATCTGCATCGTAGAGGGCCATAAAGTTCACGGTCTCCTCATCCCTGGGATGGTGGTGATGACCCACAATATCGCACACCTCATCAATCAGTTCTTCTTTGGCGCCCAACTTTGTAAGGATTTCTCTGGCAATTGGTGGGCCCTCCTCTTCCTGATATTTGGCAGCAGTGCTTTGATGTTTTCGCTCAGCTTCCTTTATCCCAATGTCATGCAGATATGCTGCTGCCAACACCACGGCCAAATTGGCCCTTTCTTCCCGGGCTATTCTTTCCGCGTACCTGGCAACCTTGGAGGCATGACCTATTCTCTTGAAATCCCTCCCAAAGTATTTCTTCATTTCAATGGCCACACGGTCTTTTAGGAGATCTTCTTTCTGGGCCAGAAGTTCTGGAGGAAGATTACCGATACATTGCTCTGCATACTGGCAGTATGAGGCACAGCCAAAATCCAGAGAAGGATTAAGGAAGCGATGGCCGCAATGGGGGCATTTTCGCGAAGGGTCGTCCTTGAAAAATTCCACCTCTTTTCCACACTTGGGACATTTCACCTCATAAATGGCTCCCGGTTTCCAATATTGAGAATCCTGACCTGGGCACTTCATGATTACATTCTCCTTATTCGATTTCGCTATGGCATTAAGTTAAGTCTAGTTTGAGACCAGGCTACAAGACTTGCCAATAAAAAACCTTGACCTAAGTCAATAGCCCTCGATTTTTCATTTTAGCAACCAGCCCCTCAATGCCCTGGCGCTCGATGGTCCCGCCAAGTCTCTCCCCATGTTTGCAATGGCGTTTGTAAAATTCCACAACCGTGTCCACTATACGGGGGACGGCCTCAACAGGAAATATTTCACCCATATCCTCAGCGAGCCTAGGATGTCGGCCGAGTTTGCCCCCTACGAGTATCCTGTACCCTGACTTTTCTTCCGAAATGGTTCCAGTGGGGCACTGCCTTATGCAGGCGCCACAAAACAGGCATTTATCGAAGGAAATTGTTGGCCCTTGCTCGTCCAATTCTATTGCCGATTCCTTGCAGGCTTCTACACAACCACCACAATTACTACATTCTTCATCCGTCACCATAGGCTTAGCCGCGCCGATGAGGCCGAGGTCCACGATTTGAGGTCTGGAACAGGCATTGGGACAGTCAGACACAGACAGCCTGAATCCATGGTGCATCTTCAAATGGCCTTTAACCATGCCCCTGAGAAAGGTTTTCAGGTCATGTTTGGCGAGAATCCTTTCCAACTCCACGGCCAGGGCCTCCGTTTGAATGGCCCTATTGGGACAACCTGTGGGGCCGAAGCAGGTTTCCACCTCATAGCCCTTCACTTCCTCCTCCATCTTGTGGAGGAATCTTTGCTGACAGGTTCTTACGTGCTCTAGGGTAACCATGTTACTGCCTGAGCGCTGGGCCTCTTCTTCCACTCGGGCCTTTACCCTTTTGCGCACAAAGAAAGGAACCTTCTTAATTGCTTCTGCGGCTTCTTTATTCCATTCCATTGATCCTTTCTCCCCCAAGGAAGTTGACTTGAAGAATATCACAGTGTGGTGCTAAGTACATTGACTTATGTCAAGGAAAGGAAAAAAGATTGCTCAGTGCCTTGATGGAGCAGGGTACCGGCCATACCACACAACGCTTCGGTAGGTGTCAGGAGAGGTGTCTCCCTCGGTGCTAATTAAGACCACGACGGAATCGCGGTTCAAGGCCAAGGATTCGCGCAGGTCCCCTGCTTGGTCGCTTTTCATAATGTATTCAAGGATGCCGGCGGTGACAGCGCCTGATTCCCCGGAAGTGATCTGGGGATCCCCTTTGAGTGGGGCGCCAAGGATGCGCATACCATTTGCTGCTATCCAGTCAGGACAGCAGATATAGGTCATTGCGTAATCCCTTAAAATTTCCCAACCAATGCTATTTGGTTCACCACAGGCAAGGCCGGCCATTATGGTGTTGAGATCTCCTTTGACGGCATGTGGCCGCCCATCGCCCGCTATGGCCGATTGGTATATGCAGGCCGCAGTCTCCGGTTCCACTGTGACGGTCACGGGTAAGTCATCTCCCAGGTAGGATGCCAGAAATCCCAG
>DQZA01000166.1 GCA_011042035.1 Desulfobacteraceae bacterium | reverse complement strand
TGTGAACCTGGGACACCGGTAAAAGGGTATCAGCCCCATAAAGCTCGCCCAGATCGACCAATATGGATAGAGCCAGACGGGCAGCTTCACCCCTTTCGCCATTAAGGATGGCCTTTTCCCCATCGGTCAAATGCATTTAATACCTTCTTCTTTTCATTTCTTCACTTGAAAAACGAAGAGGTTTTCCTCCTCCCCTAGACCTAGACGCTACATCCTGTTGGCAAGCTGGTGAACCAATTGAAACATGGAAATCCTTGAACCGCCGTCTATAGTAATCTCCTCCCCGGTGATGTAGCTGGCATCATCGGAGGCCAGGAATACCGCTGCGGCCGCAATCTCTTCAGGCCTACCGTGTCTTTTGACTGGTATCGCTCGATTACGCGCCTCTAACAGTTCCTGGCTGTGGTATGCCTTTCGTTGTAAGGGGGTCATCACCGGGCCCGGACTGATGGCATTAACCCTAATATTATATTTGGCCCATTCGATGGCTTGGAGCCTAGTCAACCCGATCACTGCAGCCTTGCTGGGAGTATATGCCCCTCCGTTGACCTCGGGTAAATGCGCAGATATGGAGGCAATATTTATTATGGCACCACCGGACTTACTGGCTATCATGTGCCTGGCAACCGCCTGGCTGCACAGGAAAACTGATTTGAGATTGACTGCCATAATCCGGTCCCAGTCCTCCTCCGTAACATCCTCCATGGGACTGGAAACAAATATGCCTGCGTTATTGACCAAGATGTCTATCCTATCAAAACGCTTCAAGGTCTGCTCCACAAGCCGGGCCACGCTACCTGCGCGCGAAACGTCACCTTGCATCAGCAGGGCTTGCTGCCCCATCTCCTCAATATCACGGCAAATCTTTCTGGCTCCTTCATCATCCCTGTTATAATTAACCACGACATGCGCCCCCTCACTTGCCATGCCCAACGCAATAGCCGCACCAATTCCTCTACTGGAACCAGTGACTATTACCACCTTGTCTTTTAGTTTCATACCGTTCTGTTTCCCTGTATCAAAACCCTTGATGCTCTGTCCTGCTTATTATCTCCTCTTGGTGATGGATATCCAAGTCCACGAAATAGTCGCTATAACCAGCCACGCGCACCAAAAGGTCACGGTATTCTTCCGGGTGCGCCTGGGCATCTCGTAACGTCTTTGTATCCACGATATTAAACTGAACATGATGTCCATTCAGATTAAAATAGGTCCTAATGAGCTGTACCAGCTTATCCAGGTCCTCATCCTTTTCCAAGACGCTGGGGAGAAATCGTAAGTTAAGGAGGGTCCCTCCTGACCTCACCTGATCCATTTTTCCCAGTGACTTAATAACCGCTGTGGGCCCATTGCGATCAGCACCCTGGGAGGGTGAGGTACCATCCGAGATGGGTAGCCCTGCCCGCCTCCCATTGGCAGAGGCCCCTAGTTTCTTGCCAAAATAGATATGGCATGTTGTGGAAAGCATATTCAGGTGATACCGACCGTTCTTGGTATTGGGTTTTCCGTCTATGGCATCAAACAATGAATCGTACACCCTCTGCATTATACCATCTGCACGGTGGTCATCATTGCCAAAAAAAGGGGTCTTGTTATTCAGTGTAAGTCTCAGTGCATCTTGGCCCTCAAAGTTGGACGAAAGTGCCTTCAGAAGGTCATCCATACTCACCTTCCTGCTCTCGAAGACATGCTTCCTAATGGCAGAAAGGCTGTCTGTCACCGTGCCGATACCACAGCACTGAATATAATTGGTATTATACCTGGGGCCACCGTCATAATAGTCCTTGCCCTTGGCTATACAATCGGCAATTACAACGGAAAGAAAAGGGGCAGGGACATTCTCTGCATATATCCTCTCTATTTGATTGTTTACCCGAATCTTCAAGTCCACTATATAATTCAGCTGTTTTTCAAATGCTGAATAAAGCTCATCGAACGTTCTGAAGGACCGTGGATCGCCAGTCTTTATGCCCACTTTTCCCCCTGTGAGGGGATCAATGCCGTTATTCAACGTGATCTCTAATATCTTTGGCACATTAAGATATCCTGTAAGGATGTAGGCCTCTTTGCCGAAAGCACCCGTTTCAATGCATCCGCTGCAGCCCCCTTCCCGTGCGTCCTCCACTGTTTTTCCTGCCCGGAGTTGTTCCATTATCACAGTGTCCGCATTAAAAACAGAGGGATAGCCATAGCCCTTCCTAATTACGCGGCAGGCGGCCTTCAGAAATTCATTGGGCGTTATCTTGCTAATCTGTACATTGCATTGGGGTTGGAGAAGATGCAGTTCATCAACCACCTCTAATATAATGTAGGAAATCTCGTTTACCGCGTTAGATCCATCTCTATATAACCCTCCAAGGTTAATGTTGGTAAAATCATTGTAGGTCCCGCTTTCCTGCGAGGTCACACCCACCTTTGGAGGCGCCGGGTGATTGTTGACCTTGATCCAAAAGCAACTTAGCAACTCCTTGGTCTTTTCCCTGTCCAAGGTCCCCTCTCTTAACCCCTTTTCGTAGAACGGAAATACGTGTTGATCTAAATGCCCCGGGTTCATGGCATCCCAACCGTTCAGCTCTGTAATGGTGCCGAGGTGGACAAACCAGTACATCTGTAACGCCTCCCAAAAATCCCTGGGTGCATGTGCCGGGACCCACCTGCATACCTCTGAAATTCTTTTCAACTCTTCCTTCCTCTTGGGGTCTTCCTCTATGGAGGCCAGTTTTTCTGCCAATTCAGCATGCCTCTCAGCGAATATAATAGCAGCATCACAGGCTATATCCATGGCCTTCAACTCTTCTGCCTTGTGGTGGGCCTCGGGATCGTTCAGATAGTCTAGCGAGGCAAGGCTTAATGCAATTTCCCTCTTAAAGTCGAGCATGCCCTTCTGATATATCGCCCCATCAAGAGTGGTGTGGCCTGGTGCCCTCTGCTCCATGAACTCCGTAAACAACCCTGCCCTATATGCGGACTTCCATGTCTCAGGTACGGTATCAAATATCCGATCTCGTATGGATCTACCCTCCCAATATGGGATGACCTTTTCCTCATAAGTCTTGATGTCTTCCTCTGAGATGGCATACCTGGTCATAGGCCTGTCATTCAGAATCCTGAAGTCTTCGGCGCTATGGCATGTCAGCTCAGGAAAAGTGGGCACTGATTTTGGAAAAGGGCCTCTCTCTCCAACAATCAGTTCATCTCTTCCAATGTAAATGGTCTTGTATTGGCACAGGTGTTTAAAATTCAGGGCACGCAAAACCGGAGTGGAAAATTTTCCCAGGTTATTTTTGTAGAAATCGGTTACCAGTAGTGCCCTTTCAATGGATATTGTCGGTTGTGCTTCCGAACTTGCCCTTCTCAGTTTCTCAATCCGTTCGTTCAAAACGCTCACCCCCCTATCTTGACCTCAAGGCCCATATCAGAAAACCGTTTTACTACTGTGGCAATATGGTTATCACTTGGTGGCCCAATGGCCCGGAATCTGTAATCCCTGCCAAGTTTCTTATACTTACTTAGCCCTGTTTCGTGGTAAGGCAATATGTGAATACTTGATATACCATTTGGCAGCCCTTTGAGAAATGTCGCAGTACGTTCCAGGTTCTCTTCGTCATCATTAATACCGGGAATAAGTGGTATACGTACTGCCAGCTTGGCCCCTGTCCCAGCCAGGTTAAAAAGGTTTGAAAGAATTCTCTCGTTCGAGACCCCTGTAAGCGCCCTGTGTCTGTCAGGATCCATCAATTTGATGTCAAACAGGAAGAGATCAGTTCTTTCAGCCACAGCCATAAGGGTTGCAGGGTCTGCATAGCCCGATGTATCCACAGCGCGATGTATCCCCCTTTCCCCGCAGGCATCTAGCAGCGGGACAAGAAATCCGGGTTGCATCAAAGGCTCACCGCCAGAAAATGTCACACCTCCTCCAGAGGTATCATAAAAGGGCACATCCTTCTCGATCTCTTCCAGTACCTGTTGTACAGTCTCCTTCCTACCTATAATCTCCCTTGCCTCGGCAGGGCAGACCTCTGCACAGGTCCCACACCCCTTACAAAGGGACGGAATTGTCACAAAGCCCTCATTGCCCTTGTTGACGATAGCGCCATTTGGGCACGCATTCAGGCATTCTCCACACCCAATACATAGATCTTTTCGGTAAACAAGGTGTGGTTTTGAGGAGATGCCTTCGGGGTTGTGGCACCATGGGCAAGACAAAGGGCATCCCTTCAGAAAGACTGTTGTCCGGATCCCTGGGCCATCGTGAATAGCATACTTCTTGATATCGAAAATAAGCCCTTCAACGTCGCCCATCTATGAAAAATTCTCTTTTCTCATTTGTTATTTCAAGAACTCCTACCACGCAATTTCTGTAAACCCAACGGATGTCCATCCCATTGTATCACCATTGCCCATCTCTTGCCAATGGAGATACCCTATTAGCCTCGGTTTATATCCGCATAAAGACTCTTCAGCCTTCCTAGCACGTCTTCATAAGTGGTAAGCTCCTTTTCATCACCCTTTCGTAGTTTAAATTCTATCTTCCCCTCCCTGATGGTGCGTTTGCTTATGGTCAAGCGTACTGGTATGCCGAGAAGATCTGCATCATCGAACTTTTCACCTGCCCGCACCTCTCTATCGTCATATAAGACGTCAACACCGCGCCTCTGCAGTTCCTGATACAGGGCTTCAGCCTTGTTTCTTACCTCCTCGTCCTCTAGATTTAGGCCCACCAGGTAGGCGTGGAATGGCGCGATCTCTGCTGGCCATATGATCCCCAGATCATCATGGTTCTGTTCTACCAGGGCTGCGGCTATTCGGCTAATCCCCAATGAATAAGATCCAATAACAAACTGCCGGCTCTTTCCATCCCGATCAACGTACGTCCATCTTGTG
>DQZA01000065.1 GCA_011042035.1 Desulfobacteraceae bacterium | reverse complement strand
GCATCCGGCCCTACCATGGGTCATCTTGTCAGGCCCTCGGACGATAAAGAACCTAAGAAAATTGCGTGGCTCCAGTGCGTGGGTTCGCGAGACACCGCCCACTGTGGCAATGGATATTGCTCTGCTGTTTGTTGCATGTACGCAGTAAAAGAGGCAGTAATAGCTAAGGACCACAGCGAAGGAGATCTAGACACCGCGATATTTTTCATGGACATGCGAACATTTGGAAAAGATTACGAAATGTATTACAACCGAGCAAAAGAAGAACATGGTGTGAGGTTTGTGAGGGCTCGAGTGCACACTGTTGACCCAGTGCCAGGCTCCGATGACCTATGCATCAGTTATACAGACGAAAACGGTATAGTCCACGAGGAAGTATTTGATATGGTTGTCCTCTCCGTGGGGCTGGAGGTTAAGCAAGAAACTGCAGAGCTTGCAAAGAAAATAGGCGTGGACCTTAACATGTATAACTTCGCCGCTATACATCCCTTTGAGCCAGTGAGCACGTCCCGAGAAGGTATTTACGCATGTGGTGTCTTTCAGGGACCGAAGGATATCCCCGGCTCTGTCCTAGAGGCCAGCGCAGCGGCTTGCAAGGCACAGGTGGCCCTCAGCGAAGCCCGAGGTACCGATATAAAGACACTCGAGCTTCCCGAGGAGCGAGATGTCACCCAGGAAGAACCTCGGATCGGGGTTTTCGTATGCAACTGTGGCATTAACATCGGGGGTGTGGTAAATGTGCCTGAGGTCACGGAGTATGCCGCTTCCCTTCCACACGTGGTGCTAGCTGATGAAAATCTATTTACATGTTCACAGGACACCCAGGAAAAGATTAAAGAGGTAATAAAAGAGAAGAATCTTAATAGGGTAGTTGTTGCCTCTTGTTCACCAAGGACCCACGAGCCCCTCTTTCAAGAGACCCTGCAGGCTTGTGGGCTTAACAAATACTTGTTTGAGATGGCAAATATCAGGGATCAGGACTCATGGGTACATGCTGAAGATCACAGGGCTGCAACAGAGAAGGCAAAAGATTTGGTGAGGATGGCCGTGGCAAGAGCTTCTTTACTAAAGCCTCTCAAGGAAAAAAAGATAAAGATCAACAAACGGGCCCTGGTCATAGGAGGGGGAGTTGCTGGCATGAATGCCGCACTCGGTTTGGCAGAACAGGGTTATGAAACTGTGATAGTGGAGAAAGAAGCAGAGTTGGGCGGACTTGCGCGAAGGCTCACTACGACCATAGAGGGGGCTGACATACCCGAGTACGTCTCTGATCTTGTTGACAGGGTTACAAACCACAAGAACATTCAGGTGCTAACCAATTCCATAATCGTTTCATTTAGCGGATTCAAGGGCAACTTCACCACAGAAGTCCTGGTAGGCCCTGCGCTATATGAAAGGAAAATAGAGCACGGCGTGGTGATTCTCGCAACTGGAGCCAAAGAATACCAGCCCAAGGAATTCTTGTACGGCCAAGACGATAGAGTCATGACTCAAGTAGAATTGGGTCTGAGATTAGAAGAAAGGGGAGCTGATGACCTTGGCACGGTTGTTATGATTCAGTGTGTGGGATCCCGCAACGATGAAAATCCTAACTGCTCAAGGATTTGTTGCCAAAGCGCTATCAAAAACGCACTACATATCAAAGAACTGAATCCAGAGGCTAATGTCTACATCCTTTACCGGGATATCAGGATGTATGGATTGTTAGAGGACTATTATACCCAAGCCAGAAAACTTGGGGTAATTTTCATTCGTTACGATAAGGAAGAACCTCCCGAGGTAGAAAGCAGTAAAGAGGGAGTCATTGTCAAATTCAAAGACCACGTGCTTGGAAGGCAATTGCAGGTCAGCGCAGACCTTTTGGCCCTCAGTGCTGGCATGGTTGCAGAGGATACCGAAGAACTGGCCACTACACTCAAGGTCACAAGAAATCAGGAAGGGTACTTTCTAGAGGCCCACGTCAAGCTAAGGCCTGTGGACATGACAGCCGAGGGCATCTTTGTTTGCGGCACTGCCCATGGCCCTAAGCTTATATCCGAATCCGTTGCCCAGGCGCTCGCCGCGGCTTCCAGGGCAAGTACCTTTCTGTCTCAAGATGAAATCACCATTTCAGCCGTCACTGCGAGGGTTGACCCAACTAAGTGTGCAGCATGTCTCATCTGTGTCAGGGCGTGCCCTTATGGAGTACCTAGAATCAATGAAGACGGGGTGAGCGAGATAGACGAAGCCTTATGCCATGGTTGCGGTATCTGTGCTGCCGAGTGTCCGGCAAAGGCAATTCAGTTGAACTGGTATGAGGATGAACAAATACTCAGCAAGGTTGACGCCTTGCTTGAGGGAGTATTGTAGAGAGAAGTGAGTTAATGAACCAATTCAAATTCTTGGTAGAGAGGGATTCAAATGGAAGATTTTAAGCCGGTAATCATCGCCTTCTGCTGTAATTTCTGAGGTTATACAGCAGCGGACCTGGCAGGTTCAATGCGTCTTCAATATCCTGACACTATACGTGTGGTCCGTGTTCCTTGCACGGGGAAGGTGGACATAATTCATATCCTCCGGTCCTTTGAAAAGGGGGCCGATGGTGTTTATGTGGTAGGCTGTATGGAAGGAGATTGTCGTTTCAACAATGGAAACATCCGGGCCAAGAAGCGGGTGGCACTGGCAAAAAAGATCCTGGATACCATCGGAATCGGTGGAGAGAGGGTGCAAATGTTTAACCTGTCTTCAGCGGAGGGCCCCAAATTCGCCCAGTATGCAGTTGAGATGACGGATAAGATAAAAGAACTTGGGGCCAATCCCATAAAAAAGGCCTTTAAGAAAAAGGCTGCTTGATTCCTAGGTGTGAACAAATAATAGAGAAAGAGAGGGCAAGAGATGATTGTCGCAGAAAAAAAACCAATGGAAGAAATCATTGAGGAAGTAAAAGGGTATAACAAGATCCTCATTGCAGGGTGCAATGAATGCGTAACCGTCTGCGAGGCTGGTGGTAAAAAGGAGGTCCAGGTACTGGCCTCAGCCCTGCGCATGTACTTCATGAACCAAGGTAAAGAAATCAAGATTGACGAAGTGACATTGGAAAGGCAATGCGACCACGAGTACCTGGAAGAAATTCGAAACATCATTGATCAGTACGATGCTGTCCTCTCATTAGCCTGCGGAGTGGGCGTGCAATTTATGGCGGAAAAATATTTTACTACTCCAATACTGCCTGGGGTAAACACCTGTTTTTTGGGTGCAACAGAGGAAAGAGGATTTTGGACCGAGCGGTGCCAGGCCTGCGGCCAGTGTATATTGGCAAGAACAGGTGGAATCTGCCCAGTGTCCAGATGTGCCAAGAGGCTGCTCAACGGGCCCTGTGGTGGAAGCACAAAGGGAAAATGCGAAATTGACTCAAATGTGGACTGCGCATGGCAGTTGATCATTGACCGACTTAAGGCATTAGGCCGACTGGAACAGGACTATGAAAAACTTACACCCATTAAAGATTGGTCTACCGATCGAGCTGGTGGCCCCAGAAAAGTTGTAAGGGAGGACGTAAGAATATGAGCGAAACCAAGACCCCAAGCAAGCTGGAAAAAATTCTATCTTCAGGACAGTTGGCGGTTACCTCTGAATGTGGCCCACCAAGGGGTAGCGACCCCGAGGTAATCCGGAAAAAGGCCCAGATGATAAAAGACCATGTCGACGCCATAAACATCACAGACAATCAGACATCAGTCACAAGGTTGTGCAGTCTGGCAGCATGTATCCATCTTAAGCTGATGGGCCTTGAGCCAGTGCTCCAGATGGTTGTGCGGGACAGGAACAGAATCGCACTTCAAAGTGATATCTTAGGAGCGGCATCCTTTGATATCCATAATATTCTTTGCCTTTCTGGAGACCATCAAAAATTCGGTGACAATCCCCAAGGCCAAAATGTCTTTGATATTGATTCAATGCAATTGATACAAACAGTGAGGCTGATGAGGGATGAAGGGAAATTTTTGGGTGGAGATGATATAGCAAGACCACCTAAGATGTTTGTTGGAGCGGCAGCCAATCCCTTTGCCGATCCCTTTGAGATACGGGTGCCTCGGCTGGCCAAAAAGGTCGCGGCTGGGGCTGAGTTCATCCAAACCCAATGTATTTACAATGTGGACCGCTTCAAGGAGTGGCTGAAAGGGGTTGTGGACAGGGGCTTGCATGAGAAAGTCTATATCCTTGCTGGGGTGACACCATTCAAGTCGGCGGGCATGGCGAAATACATGAAGAACAGGGTTCCCGGCATGGATGTCCCCGATGAACTGGTTAAGCGCATGAGCGGGGTCCCAAAGGAAAAACAGCCAGAAGAGGGGCTTAGCATCTGCGTGGAGACCATTGAGCAACTTAAAGAGGTTGAAGGGGTTAGTGGCTTTCACATAATGGCTATCGAATGGGAAGAAAAGGTGCCCGAGATAGTGGAAAGAAGTGGGCTTTACCCTAGACCAAGCGTAGGTGAATGACGTCGGCCACGACTTTACTTGATTATAAAGAAATCTTGGTATAATAAATAATAACATAATAACTCAAGGGAGGTTCCTGTATGTCAAAAAAATACATTCTGGTCGTAGATGATGATCCTGATCTGGTGGAAACCGTTGCCATGATGCTTGAGAGTAAGGGATGTGAGGTCGGACGTGCTTACGACGGGGTGGAAGGGGAAGAATCCATCAAGCAAAGAAAGCCTGATCTTATTGTCCTGGATGTTATGATGCCTAGAAAAGACGGCTACCAGCTTTGCGCAGAATTGAAATCTAACGAAGAAACAAAAGACATTCCAGTTATTCTCTTAACCGCAGTAGGAGAAGCTGTTCCCACCACAAGGTATTCTCATGCTGACGGCATGTCCACTGAAGCAGACGATTACGTTGCCAAGCCAATCGATACGGAGGGTCTGTGGGAGGT
>DQZA01000275.1 GCA_011042035.1 Desulfobacteraceae bacterium | reverse complement strand
GGACCCCACTTTGGTGATCGATATGGTCTTGCGACAAGGCTTTTACAAGCGATGTCAAATGAAGGTGTTGTGCCTCTAGCGATGGGATGCACTGTCGCATCAATGGGGTTAGTGGTGAGTAAAATACAGGCTGAAAAAGCAGTTTTAGCCATCAACAGGGAATTCGACACGCTGGGGTTGGTTGAGAAATGTTATGGCATAAATTCTTGTTGACCACAATAGTGTGGTTTTGCTACCTTTAGGCCCGTTTCTACCGATAACCTCTATTCTGAAAACGGGGTGATGCACATGAAATTGAAAACAGGAATTGTCGCATGGAGTCTTGTCGTGGGCCTTTTGCTTCTACCTGCTTTTGGGGTGTTAGCTGAAGGAAAGCCCAAATTGTTCATTCCTGATAAGGCCCTTTGTGCTAAGATGCTTCGATTTGGTAAGGAAGCTTACATGAGAGGAAAGTACTTGGACGCAAAGGAATATTTTAGAAAGGCTATACAGGCAGATCCTACATCTCAGACTGCCTGGCGCTATTATGATCAAGCGGTTATATTCGGTCTTGCGGAAAGAGTGGAAAAGGATGCGGGGCTTTTGTTGCCTGGCAAATCCATCAGAGCAGAGCAGCCAGCGCCAGCAGGCACCCAAGCCACACCACCCCAGACTACAACATCTGAAGAAAAGAAGGAACCCGAATTCAAGATAGTAGAAGACGAAGGATGCTAGGATAGCGAGGCTGCCATGAATGAGGAAAAGGAACAAAGCGTTCTTGTTCAGATTCTCAGCCGAGGTTACGAGAGGATATTCTTTGAGAACTGGCCTATGTGGATGGGCGGCATCTTGATAGGCATCATGAGTATCATAACATTTGCTTGGGCCAGGCCTTGGGGAGTAGCTGGGGGGCTGAGGAATTGGGGAGATTGGTTTTTTGCGGCCGTCGGCCTGTATAGCCATAAGCCCTTGTCCCCCTGGATTTCCACCAACTCCATCCTCACCCTCGGGCTTTTGTGGGGGGCCTTTGGATCTGCCCTTATGTCAAAGCAATTTGCCTTTAGACCTGCCCCTGGACTTGAACTGATAAAAGGGATTGTTGGGGGCATACTCATGGGTACAGGGGCTGCGATGGCAGGCGGATGCAATGTAGGAGGCTTTTACTCTGCCATGAGTGCCCTTTCTGCCAGTGGAATATCCATGATGGTGGGCCTTATAATGGGGGCGTATTTAGGACTGCGTTACCTTTACTGGGAGCTTGAACACTTTCCTCCAAGGGCAACCGGTGGCGTCCAAAGTGAACAAGGCAAGAAGGGCTTTAACTGGCTCGCCATTGAACCCTATATTGGAGCCGCTGCTTTTCTCGCCGCCATAGTGTTTGCTTGGATTTATAGTAAAATAGCTCTCACCCGGATTGGTGGCCTTCTGCTTTGCGGCGTGGCTTTCGGGCTTATCATTCAACGAACTAGGTTTTGCTTTGTGAGGGGTTTCCGGGACCCTTTTATGACAGGCGAGGGTGAGGTACCAAGGGCGATAGCAATCAGTCTCATTATAAGTATACTGGGATTTGCTGCTCTGAAGTGGACTGGCCTCAGGGGCGAAGGTGTATATGTCCCACAAGCATTTTGGTTTGGAGCCCTTGTGGGTGGTATTATATTTGGCATAGGCATGGTGGTAGCGGGAGGTTGTGGTAGCGGTTCGGTATGGCGTGCGGGCGAAGGACAGCTCAAGTTGATGCTCGCTGTAATATTTTTCGCCTTGTCCACATCCCTCGTGAAGGCCGGTATAAAGAGTTCCAAGGCACTAACAAATTTGATGGGCCACAGGGTCTTTTTACCCGACTTTCTTTCCTACAAATGGACTTTGATCTTGCTCATCGCTTTGATGTTGGTATATTATCTGCTCGCTACATGGAATGAAGAGACAGACAAATTTACCCTTGAAATCTAAGCTAAGGAGGACTTGAAGATGGTTGATAACATTACACCCGATGAAACCTTGGATTGCCGTGGGCTTAGCTGCCCAATGCCCATCTTGAAAACCAAGAAAGCCATCGGAAAAATGAAATCAGGCCAGGTTTTGGAGATATTGGGCACAGATCCTGGCACCAAGAATGATCTCCCCGCCTTTGCAAAAAAGTCCGGGCACGAATACCTGGGTGAAAAGGAAGACCAGGGTTTCACCCGTTTCTACTTGAAAGTAAAATAGCTCGGACACCCTGGTGAGTAGGAGGTATCAATAATGGCAAAAAAACTGGGTATTTTTGTCAGCTCGGACCAACACTTGGATAAGATTATAAATATTTGCAAGGCAGCCAAAAAAAAGGACATAGAAGTATCTATCTTTTTCACCCACGTAGGAACCCTCCTAACCCAGGATCCTAGGTTCAAGGAACTAGATGGCTTAGCTCAAATGTCTCTTTGTAACGTGGGATTTGAGAGCCATGGCCTGAAACCACCGGTACCCGGGATCGATGAAAAGGACTATGCTACCCAGGCAAGACATGGTGTGCTAATCGAAGAATGCGATAGATATCTGTCAATGTAAGGAGATAGGGAACAAATGGAGAACATCACGCACGTGGCATTCTTGATCCGCCGGAAAGAAGATCTCTGGGAAGGCTCGAGATCCACGCTGGGCCTGGCAGTTGAAAATCTTTACGCCTATATGTTCGTTATAGACGTAGAAGTTGATATGACTGAGCAATATAAGGAAAACCTAGAGTGGCTCGAAGACATGGAATGCGAGTATTACTCTAACAACAAGGTAAATGCCGAAAAGCACGGGTTTAAATACCTGAGCCTTGAGCAAATAGGCCAAAAACTGAAGGAGATGGATCTGATTGTACCTTTTGGGAGCGCCAAATGAAGATACTTCACATTTACAAGACAGAGCCTGATGACACCACCAAGACTCTGGTCAATATCCTATCAGAGGGGGAGGAGGCCACTGAGTTTGAACTTTTCAAGGAGGAAGCAGACTACGATAATCTGCTGGATCTGATCTTTGAGCACGACAAGGTCATAACATGGTGGTAAAGCCACAATAGACGAAGCAGGGTCAAACAAACCGCCAACTAGTAAATCAGGAGCCCCCTGAAAAGAGGGCTCCTGATTTTCCTGTCCTATTTGAGTTGGCCGACCTACGTCTAACTTATCCTATTCCCACTCCTCTTCTTCTAAATCAATCCCAAACTTCTCATATTGGGCATCTCTTTCCTGGCGTGCCTTTTCGATTTCCTCTTCGCTCCAAGGGTCCACCACGAGGGAATCTGCTACGAGTTCCCACAGATACTTTGTCTCAATTCCCAGCTCATATTCTTTGGTCAGGGACTTCATGATTTGATCACGACAGTTGTGGCATGGAGCAATAACCAGCTTTGCACCTGTATCCTTTATCTGTTTAGCCTTTACCCTGCCATAGTATATCCTTTCCTCTGTATAAGGCATGGCCCAGGCACCGCCACCTCCACCGCAACAAAAGTTGTTCATTCTGTTGGGGTGCATCTCCACGTAGTTTTCACAGCATTGCTGGACTATCCATCTTGGCTCTTCAAAATACCCATGGCCAAAGGCCTTCTGGCTCTTACGGCCATAGTTACACGGATCATGTAATGTGGCCAGCTCGGAATGCACAGATTTGTCGATCTTGATTCTGCCTGTTTCAATATATTCTTTCAAGAGATCGTGGACTGAAATAACTCTATATTTCTTGAAAACCTCAGGATACCATGTTTGCAGACTAAGCCTAGTCGCATAATAGGCGTGGCCTCATTCTGGTAAGAGGAGCGTTTTGCATTCTAGCTCCTCCAAATTCTTAACTATCCGGCCTGTTATTTCCTTCATTGCTTCATCATCGCCAGAGAAAAGCCCCCAGTTAACTCCTTCCCAATTCTCCGATGTGGTGGTCCAGCTCTCCCTAGCGGCATAAAAGATTTTCCACCAGAACTTCATGTCGTCAGGTTCGCCGAATGGCTCCTTGGAGTTGATAGTGACAAGTATATTTGCACCTTTTTTATCCACTGGCACATAAAATCCCGGAAATCCTTCATCCTCATCCATTTCCTTGGCCAAATCTGCCAGCAAAAAGAGAAAATCGTCTTTGGGAATTCCGAGGTTGTTACCTCTCTCCAGACACATCACCACGCCCTTGTGTATCGGACCTGGAACCTTGTCTCTTTCTCTAAGGGAACGTGCCCTGCGAATAACCTTCAGGATCTCCACGCCTTGGGGGCAGGCATATTCGCACCGCCCGCACATGGTGCAGACCCAAGGAAATTTGGAATCAATGATTTCTTGATCCAGGCCGAGGGCAGCCATGCGAATAACTTTCCTGGGATCCAGCCCATCCACCCCTGTCACTGGGCACCCACCTGCACAGGTGCCACAGGTGAAACACACGTTTGCCCATTCAGGGGATACGTTTAGTTTACCCCCCTTAGGGTTTACCGCAATTGCCTCCATATAACTAGACCTCCTACAATGGTTTCACGTACCCACAAATCACCTTGGTTTGGCCCTTTTTACCTGGTTTGATTCTTAAAGTCAATTGCTAATGGCAAAAATTTCATCTTCTAAGTCAATATTTTGTTAAATGTTTCACAAAATCTAAGGTCTATGGTAACAGATTCTAATCTTGGCCCTTTTGTGTGTTGAATTCATTGACCAGATGGAGTCTCCGCCCTCAATCAATTTAGGAGTCCCATTTCCTTGGAGTATCATAGTAGTTAAAATGTAGCTATAATGTAAATAAATATGTTGCGATTTACTCCTTGATAGTCTATAAAAATGGCTCTCAATTTAGAATACTAAAAGGACCAAATAGACCGAATAAACGAATACACCAGACCGACAAGAATAGACCAAAAAGAGGAGGTATTATCATGGAATTTGCATTGAGCGAAGAACTACAAATGTTGAGGGAAATGGCACGGAATTTTGCTGACGAGAAAAT
>DQZA01000295.1 GCA_011042035.1 Desulfobacteraceae bacterium | reverse complement strand
TGGAAAAACCCTGAAATCCGCAAAGTAGTCTCTCTCACTCACCAGATAAGCAAAAGCAACAGCCTCATATTTCTTTTCCAGAATTTAGCGACCATCTTTAAGGCGTTGGAATATTACGAGCCCGACATAATTCACTTTTGTGAAACCTTGGTGGACAGCAAAGCCAAGCCTCTTGATATCTCCCCCTTTTTGCGAAGTCAGCTTGAAGTCAAGAGCAGATTTCCCGAAATAAAAGTCATGAGATCCATCCCCATTGCTCCTCCAGACTACCGCCTTAAACCACCTTCTCTTTCTCTAGCAAAGCAGTTGGGAGAGGCCACAGACATCTTTCTCACTGATACCTGGTTGGGAGAAGAACCAATAGCTGGATTCATAGGAATTACCGGAAGGCCTCTCGACTGGGAAGTGGCAGCAAGACTAGTCCGAGAAAGCCGGATACCGGTAATCCTTGCTGGTGGCCTTTCGCCCGACAACGTTTATGATGCTCTTATCAAGGCAAGGCCCGCTGGTGCCGATAGTTGTACAGGGACAAACAAAATTGATTCACAGGGCAGGCCCATACGCTTTAGAAAAGATTTCGAAAAGCTACGTTTGTTCATATCAGAGATTAACAGGGCGCAAAAGGAATTGAATAGTAGGCTAATAGGGCCATAAAAGTTGGAAGCACAAGCAGCAGTGCACATGGCTGTTGCCTCCCCCAGTGCGGGGGCCAGGTGGAGCTGGAGTAAATATAGAAGACAGGAGCTAGAAGCAAGAGGTTAGGAGGTAGAATCGGCCAGAGCCTTTTCCAATATAAATATTATGATGCAACGCTCAGAGAAAACCATCTTTACCATTGGTACCAGCACCAGATCTTTGCAAGAGTTTGTTTATTTAATATGCAATTTTGGAATTACCCTGATAATTGATATTAGAAGGTTTCCCAAGAGCACCCGATATCCGTATTTCAATAAGGAGAGCCTCGCAAGAAATGCCAAGACCCATGGTCTAGGCTATGTTTGGCTCGGAGAGCTACTCGGGGGCTGCAGAAAAGGAGGATACGAGGCATACAGGACAAGTTCCGAATATCTTGAAGGGCTTGAAAAACTCGAGAATTTGGGGCAAAAGAAGGTCTCAACCCTTGTATGTGCCGAGTTGCTTCCCTGGAAGTGCCATCGAATGCAGGTATCTCGCGACCTGGAGGCTAGGGGATGGAAGGTTATTCACATTATAGACGAGAAAAGGACCTGGGAACCCTCAAGAGGACAAACACAGACCGGTTTTCCTTTTCCGAAAAATCGATAAGGGATATCACCTCCCTGCCCGGCTGCTGGCCGAGTTCGGGAATAACATTGGTGTCCCAGTTGAAGGAATCTTGAGCCCCTCTTAGGAGTATCTGTATGAGACCACCAGAAAAAACCAAATCTTTGAATCCAGACCTGCTAAAGGAAATTTATGATCAGGTCAATAATTGTCCGTACTTTCAACTTCTTTCCATGGAGCTGAAAGGCCTGGATTGGGGTACCTCCCACCTGGAAGCCCCGGTAAAACAGAAACACATGCAACCTTATGGCATGGTGCATGGTGGAGTCTGTGCGTCCATTATAGATGCTGCCTGTTTTTGGGCTGCGTGGACGAAAATGGACCGTGATGCCGGGCTAACCACCGTGGAACTTAAAGTCAACTACCTGGCTCCTATTTCAGAAGGACTTCTGATAGCCAAGGGAAAAAGCATAAAGACGGGTCGCACCCTATGCCTTTCTGAGGCAACTGTAGAAAACGAAAAGGGGACAATTATTGCCCACGGCACCTCAACTCTGATGGTAATCGAGTCACTAAAGATTCAGGGGCAACCAAAAGGGCCAAAAAAGTATTTGTAAGTTGTCAAACTGGAGATTCCGAGGCGCCAGGGATAGCGCGAATAAAGGAATTTACCACCTTTTGCGCAATCAAGGGCGCATTGCCTCCCGCTCTATTATTGATAATGATATTTGCCCTCACACCCTGGCCAATGGCCTCTTTGGCCAGATCCACGGTATCCCGCACCATTGATTCTTGCAACACTCCATCCACGAGCTTGTCAAAGGGGTGGGCCTTTGCATATGCCTCTTCGTACCTCATACCCCTTGGGGTCATTAGTCTTATGATTGCATCTCCTGATTTGCTGACAAATTTTCTTCCCACAAGATTGAATTGCCGTTTCAAGGAAGGAAGCCAAGTCCAGTGGCTTAGGACCTGGCCTATGCCATGGCGGTGGAAAACCTCGAATACCTCTGGGCTCAGAAAGGACTCGGTCCGAAGCTCCACGTGGTAACGATGGTCGTCTGGTATTGCATCAAAGAAATGATCCAGCTCCTCAGCCACATCTCTTGGCGCTGGACGCTCTTCTTTCCGGTGGTACTCCTGCTCAAATAGCAACCCTGCCAGCCACGGCTCCATGAGCTCCACGGCTGGCTCATAGAATTGTGATACAAACCCTCTCGCGTCCAAGTAATGGGGATTTTTTCCAAACATATCTTTTTGCCAGACCTTCTTTGCAAAAAAAACCTGTGGGACCTTTAAAATAACCCTATCCCCCTGTTTCAGGTGCTCGGCATAACTCCTGAGAGCGTGATAATTCTGTGTAGGCCTGTTCTGCTCGTCTCTAAGCGGCCGGTAGAATGTAAAATCAAGCTCCAGGACACCGAAATGCTCGAAATATTCTTCGATACTGTCCACGGGCAGGACTTGCTCCACAAAACTCTTCCCTCCGACCTTCTTGGTACGCTTCTTTATCCGGCCCTGGTATTTCTCAGGCGTATAGATTTGGCCAAGCCATCCGGCGTAACGGTCGCTGGCCGTACCAATTGCAATATTAGAATGGATCTCCTTAAAAACAAAGGACTGTCCTGTTTCGTGAGCCATCACTTCATTAGCCCTTGTTTGACAAAATTAAGGGCTCCCCCTGCGAGCAAGTACTCCCTTTGTCGGGCAGATACATCCAGCCGCGTCATAATCGTTTTTCCACCCACCTCAAGCGGAATCTTCTCATCGCCTCGTGCAATGCGCTCTCTGATACCTTCCAGTCGTACGTCTCTACCTTCCTGGACCACGTCGTAATCTGTGGGATCCTTGAATTCCAGTGGAATAATACCGAAGTTACATAGGTTGGCCTTATGAATCCTGGCAAAACTCTTGGCAATCTTCACCCTTACACCCAAGTGCCTGGGGGCCAGTGCTGCATGTTCACGACTAGAGCCTTGGCCGTAGTTTTCACCACCTACAACCACCGCAGCACGGACTTCCTTGCACTTGGTGGAAAAATCATCATCTAGCTTGCAATAGGCAAACTCGCTAAGGGCTTCTATATTGGACCGGAGCGGGAGAATGTCGCTACCTGCAGGCATGATGCCATCAGTTGAAATATTGTCTCCGACCTTGAGCAAGACCTTTGCTTCAAGGGTTTCAGGCAACGGGTCCATAAGCGGAAGAGGACGTATGTTGGGCCCCCTTATGACTTGGGTTTCCCGGTAAGAAGGTGAGGCAAAGACGATGGAGGCCGTATCAACAAGGTATTTTTCAGGCTCCCCCACCTTTGGATATTCCATTTCTTCGCCCAGATCCCTGGGATCAGTTATCACGCCCTTGAGTGCTGCCGCAACCGCAGTCTCTGGTGAGCAAAGATATACCTGATCCCCCTTTGTGCCCGATCGGCCAGGAAAATTCCGCGGAAATGTTCTGAGGCTTACCTGGTTCGTCCCAGGGGCCTGGCCCATGCCGATGCACCCAAGGCAGCCTGATTCGTGCACTCGAGCTCCGGCCATGAGGAGTGCCATCAGCCCACCCTGAAATACCACATTCTCCAGCACCTGACGACTTCCGGGATTTATGTGAAAAAACACGTCCCTGTGTATGCAACGTCCTTCAAGCACACCTGCCACCACCATAAGGTCACGAAATGATGAGTTTACGCAACTGCCTATTATGGCCTGGTCAACTTTGATTCCCGCCACATCTCTCACGGATTTTACATTGCCTGGAGACGAGGGGCAGGCAATCAATGGCTCAAGCTTGCTGAGGTCAATCTGGTCGTATTCATCATACGTGGCATCAGGGTCCGCGGCCAGTTCCGTCCAATACTCTGCTCTCCCCTGGGCCTCCAGAAAGCGGCGCGTTTGTTCATCGGACGGAAAAACAGTAGAGGTGGCTCCCAGTTCTGTGCCCATATTGCCGATTGTCAGCCGGTCAGTCGCCGTGAGCGTCTCGACCCCTGGACCGTAGTATTCAATAACCTTGCCCACGCATCCCTTCACGTCGTAGCGGCGCAACAGCTCTAGTATTATATCCTTCGCACTCACCCAGTCCGGTAGTCGCCCGTTGAGCTTAACACCCAACACTTTTGGGCAAGGAAAATAATAGGGTCTTCCTGCCATGGCCAGGGCCACGTCCAGGCCCCCTGCTCCCATGGCAAACATGGAAACCCCTGCAGCACTGGGGGTGTGACTGTCAGCACCTAGAAGAGTCTTGCCCGGTACTCCGAACCGCTCAAGATGAACCTGATGGCATATGCCGTTGCCTGGCGGGCTGAAATGAACTCCATATCGCATTGATGCGGTCTGCAGGTAACGGTGGTCATCCGCGTTCTTGTGGTCACCCTGAAGGATGTTGTGGTCCACGTATTGAACGGAGCACTCGGTCCTCACTGAATCAAGACCGAGGGCCTCAAACTCCAACATTGCCATGGTGCCTGTCGCGTCCTGCAATAGCGTCTGATCAATCCTTATACCGATTTCTTCGCCTGGTATTAGTTTTCCTTCAACCAAGTGTGACTCAAGGATTTTGTGGGTTAGGCTTTTCCCCATCTTGTCTCATTCCCCCAAACAGTTTTGATTAAATAGATACCTCTTCCCTGCCTTGTGCCTTTAGCCTTATGCCTACTGTAGATATGGCCCCCACTGCCTCGCCACTTCGGTGATGT
>DQZA01000213.1 GCA_011042035.1 Desulfobacteraceae bacterium | reverse complement strand
TCTTTGAGGATGGCGATGATATTTGGGTCGAGTCCAAAGGCTTCAAGGAGGTCAAATCTCATTACATAAGCTCTTTCTCACACAGTGGAGGCCAAAGATTGAACGGATCACCTTGAATTTACACGTGAAATATCACTATTTGCGCCTTTTGGCAAAAATTTTTTAAAAAATTGTGTCCCCTTTTCACACTGAACTGACATAGGTCTTATAGAAGGTCCCAATTTTCAGAGTTGATGAAGGCTAGATCGCATTGATTTGATCGAAAAGGAGGGAAAAGTGGACAGAAAAGTACAAGGAAAAAGACTACTGTCGGTGGAGGAAGCAGCAGAGTATCTCGGATTATCCCCGAGAACCATTTACAATGCCGTGGCGCCCAAATCTAAAAGGCCTTTTCCGGTCAAGCCGAAACGTGTGGGAAAGCTGGTCAAGTTCGATATACGAGATTTAGAGCGATACGTGGAGTCACTTTGAAATTTCCTCATCCACCAGCCCTTCCTGCCATGGGAGGAGAGGATGGGGGAATAAAGTCCTTGACTTTTGCACAAAAATGCTATGATTGACACGTGCTCGAATTCAACAACCGTGAGGCCACATGTGAGATGGCATTTTTACTCCCGAACTGGCCGGTATCCGTGAGGACCGGAGCAGGTGTTGTTGACCGCGACCACCACTTTGGGATTTTCATTTTGAAATAGCGCTCCAAAGGAGGGCTCGGGATGGCAATTCTGGCTGAGTGTCCATATTGTCATAAAAAACAGTCTGTTAGAAACAAGGTGTGCAGTTGCGGCGCGGATCTTGTGAAGCTGAAGCGCAATCAAAAGGTGAAATACTGGATTAGCTATAGGCTGCCGGGTGGGAAGCAAAAACGTGAGCCTGTGAGAGGGAAAGAGTTAAGCCCGTATTCTATTGAAGATGCCAGAAAGATGCATAGCAAACGGGTAGTCCAGAAGGCAGAGAATCGTATTCTTGACATCCTACCTGAAGCGAAGATGACTTTCAACGAATTGTCTGAATGGTATTTAAGCTTGAGTTCAATAAAGGCCTTAACGACTTACGATCGGGTAACCACGTTAATAAGTAACTTCAATAAAGAATTCGGTGATTACATTGTAAGTACCATTAAGCCAATTGATTTAGAGAATTACCAAGATTTGAGATTAAGGCAAGGTAGAGCCCCTGCTACCGTTGATATGGAGATTGGCAGGGTAGGATCAATGATAAGGAAGGCATTTGATAACGACATTGTTAGTGGTCATACACTAAAGGTTTTCAATAAAGTCAAAGGGAAACTTAAAAAAGGAAGCAATGCGCGAAAAAGACTCGTTAGTCCAGCTGAATATATTCGTTTAATCGACAACGCGCCATCTCATTTAGAACCAATCATCATTGTTGCTTATAATACTGGAATGAGAAAAGGAGAATTGAGGAATCTTAAATGGTCTCATATTGATAGGGAGAATATGTTCATAAGGCTCCCGAAAGAGATAACCAAGGAAGGGCAACCCAAAAACATCCCGATCAATCACCATGTAATGAAAGTATTGATCAGCATCCCCCATGCCCTAAAACACGATTTTGTGTTTACATATAAGGGAGCCCCCATAACACATAAGAGCGGCTTTAAGAAGTCCTTTATAAGCGCTTGTAATAAAGCGAATATACCCTATGGAAGAAAAGAACCCAATGGGATCACCTTTCATGATATCAGGAGGACCGTTAAGACAAATATGCTTAATGCGGGTGTTGATAAAGTTCATAGAGACATGATTGTGGGTCATAGTCTAAAAGGAATGGATGCCTATTATCTGGTTCCCACGGAAGACAGCCTAAGAGAGGCTATGAATAAATATACTCAATGGCTTGACAAGCAGCTTGACGCCGCCCGGGAAGGTGTTGACCAAAACGTTGACCAAATTTGAAAAGTGAATACTTAATGAACGTCTACCTCCACAAATAATAAGGCTTTTGGCACTGTTAAATGCCAAAAGCCTTATCAATAAAGGATATCAATATTGAAAAGGGCTCAAACCCTTGTTAATTCTGGTCGGGACGACTGGATTTGAACCAGCGACCCCCGCGTCCCGAACGCGGTGCTCTACCAGCCTGAGCCACGTCCCGACCTACCTAACGTCAAAATGATAATCTATTTCTCTCCTTGCTTCAAGGGCAATTTACCATCAAAAATGCCAACGAAATTCTTCATTATTCGAGCCGTGGCTCCCCATATAACATCATCACCGTAAACAAGGGCAGGCGTTCTATATCTCAGTCCCTGGAAATCGAAGCTGTAATTGTCCTGCATTTCTGTGAAAAACAAATCCAGCGGAACCTTGAGAACACGCTCCACCTCTGCCTCACTAAGCCTGAAGGGATAATATGGAGGAATCATCCCCACGAATGCATGAATAATAAAATTGGAGACAATAGTAAGCGCATCATCTATTCTGCCCAAGATCTCAACGTCGTTCCTTTGGAGTCCAATTTCTTCCTCTGCTTCTCTCAGAGCCGTCACCTCTAGGGACCCATCACCATCGTCTACCCTCCCACCCGGAAATGAAATCTGCCCCTTATGGTGTTCCACCGTATCGGTTCGCTTTGTGAGAATAACGTAGCAACAGTCCCTTTCCACGCTTATTGGAATCAAAACGCTCGCATGCCTGTATGCACCTATCGGATCTGGAATGACAACAGGTTCCCTGCTGCTCAGTATCTCTCTAATGGCATCTGTGACGTCTTTTTCATAACTCATAGTTCCCTAAAAGTCCTTTTTTCCTTGAAGTGGTACCGCCCCCACTATCTCTGTGAGGATTTTTCCTTCCTTGAAGACTGTAACCCTTCCAGTGGACTCTGACATAACTACGGCGATGACGCAGTGGCATATTTATATGCCGGTAGCCGCCCCATGCCTGGGTCCCAGCTCCTAGACAAGAAACAGGTGAAAATGATGGTCAAGCCCCATAAGTGTTAAGATAATCGTCAAATCGCCTCTTTATGTCATCATCCATGGGGATTCTCTCCCCTTTTATCATAACTGGGATTTTCTCTTGGTACAAAAAGGCTACAATCTCGCTTATACGGATAACGGGAAATACCTTCACACCTGTTTTCGCCTCAAAATCTTTGATAGCATTTTTTCCTTTGACTCCAAGCTTGACCTTGCCGTTCCGGTCATACACTGCGGTGGTCTGCTCTCGGTCTACCCCTATTCCAATACCCACGATCTCGTAATTGATTCCCAGGCTCGTTGCCTCACTCCCAATCTTGTCAAGCAGCTCTATCTTGGTAGCCATAGAAGTTGCCACATCATCTACAATAAAAATTCTGCATCCATCAAAAAGGGTTCGATTCACCAGCAAGCTTTTCCTTGAAGATGCCTCCCCGTGGGTCTTCGCCTCTTTCCGGTCATAATCGAAAAGAACATCCTTGCCATGCTTCTGCCACAGCGCAATGGCCGTGGCCAGGGCTATTGAACTGCCCTTGTAGGAAGGCCCTAAAATTATATCAGTGCGCGCGTCCAGACCCAGTGAGACCATCATGCCCGCATAAAACGAACCGAGCTTTTCGGCCAGCTTTCCTGTCCTAAACATCGCCATGTTGACGAAATAAGGCGTTGGCCTGCCATCTTTAAGGATTAGGTTATCATCAAAAAAGAGCGCACCTGTGCGCGCCAAGGTAATCGCAAACTCTTGCTTATATGGTTCCATACTTTTGATCTATCCTCCTAATTTTTTAGTATAATAATCAATATCTACCACATCATTCAACACTATTCCTTGACAATAGCGCATACGAGGAATATAAAGTGTGATATCAGTATGTTTTGTGCACTTTCCTCTTATCTGATCCCAGTTTTTCCGTAGATTCACTATCTACCAGGAGGTCTTGCCATGCCCGAAGAACAAGTTGGAGTCATTGTCAAGTTTTTTTCCAAACCCAGTGTAGCAGCCCTTGAGGTAACAAGTGGTACCATTAAGAAGGGAGACCTGTTACATTACAAGGGCCATACCACCGACTTTACCGAAGAGGTTTCCAGCATGGAAATCGACAATCAGCCTGTGGAAGAAGCCAAGGCCGGAGATTTAGTAGGGCTTAAGGTTAGCCAAAGGGTCAGGCCCAATGATAAGGTCTACAAGGTAGTGGAGTAGTCCTGAATTTTTCTCAAGGCCTTGGGGATCAATTTCCGAATAAAGGTTTCTTGCTCAAAGCTATTTAGAGATGAATAGCTCTCATAAGCGGGGTGGTCTTTGCTTAAGACAGGAATCCTGGCATGAAGTGCGGGAGCTATTTCTTCGAACCTGGCTATCATCTCCACAATAGTTAAATCTTCACCTGGGTAACTATCCAGCCATCCCAGTCTTTTCATGCATTCAAATCTGATTCGATCTAGAATAAACAGGTAGCGATCAATAACCGACATCTTCTTATCGCCTGGCAGCTCATTGAACTCAAAGCCTGACCCCAGACCTTCCAGGCTCATGATCAGGTCATACAGATAAAAGGTGCTCTTGTCTTGGGCTTGTGCAAGATATGCAAGGGTGGTCACTGATAAATCAGATAGCTTGGTTTCAGAACTGAATTTTTCTTCAAATGTGCTTATCCAATTGCGGTAGCCCCGTTTTGCAGCCACGTTCAATCGTGCCTTTTCAAATTCTATTACTTGCGACACTGCCTTCTCCGCTATTTTTTACTCCAGTCAAATCGAAACCACACCGGGGGCACACACCAGCTTCCGGTTGTATTAGGCCGCAACGTGGGCAAGGCAGGAAATGAGACATGGGCGCAGGGGGCCTGTCCCCTCCTTTACTCTCCCCGTTTGAGAATTGATCCAAAATAGTAATGCGGGCCCCCATTTCCGAGAGAGTGTCAGCATACTTTCTAGCAGATTCAAGGGTCAAGTTCTGTTTAATAATGACTGGGGCCTCGCTAAGCATCTTATCAACAAAGGAGT
>DQZA01000216.1 GCA_011042035.1 Desulfobacteraceae bacterium | reverse complement strand
TGGCATAACCTTTGTACAGGCATTGGATAACAGATAATTGAATGATTGCCTATTTGACAGGACAACTTTTCCGAAAAAGTACCCAATCAATAATAGTTGAGGCAGGTGGCATTGGTTATGAAGTGTTCGTGCCCCTCTCAACCTATTATGCCTTGCCTGAGCAGGACCAAAAGGTAAGCCTTCATATTTATACTCATGTAAGAGAGGATACCCTTTCCCTTTTTGGATTTTCCTCTAGCCTGGAAAAGGATCTTTTTCTTCTCCTAATTTCTGTCTCAGGAATAGGGCCAAAGCTTGCCGTGAACATCCTTTCTGGTATTGGCCCGCAAGAGCTAGTCCAGGCCATTGCCATTGGCGATTCCAATCGGCTCAAGGCAATCCCTGGCGTGGGGAAGAAAACTGCCGAGCGAATCGTTCTGGAACTAAAAGATAAGGCCGCCCGTCTTGGGGGCGAAAAAATGGAGGTCCCGCAACCGGCTGCCCCCCTTGATGAGCGGCTCAGCTCCGATGCGTTATCTGCACTGGTAAACCTGGGATACTCTGCAAATGCAGCGAAAAAGGCAGTGGACAAAGCCAGCCAAACAGTTAATAATGATTCGCTAGAAGCCCTGATAAAGGAGGCCCTGCGGCTGCTCTCATAGTCGCCTGCGAGTAGAATGGCGGATAGAATCACAGACCCCGAACCCCTTGGCGATGACGCACCTGCTGAGGTGAGCCTTAGGCCCCGCACCTTAGAGGAATACGTGGGGCAAAAGGAAATCAAGAGAAACCTCAGGGTGTTCATAGAGGCGGCCAAAAATCGGACCGAGGCCCTTGACCATGTGTTACTCCACGGCAGCCCGGGGCTGGGCAAGACATCCCTTGCCCACATCATTGCCAATGAGTTGGAGGTCGATATTAAGAGCACATCCGGTCCTGTAATCGAAAAACCAGGTGATCTTGCAGCCATCCTCACAAGTCTTCAGGCAAGGGATGTCCTTTTCATCGACGAAATTCATCGGCTCAACCACGTGGTTGAAGAAATCCTCTATCCGGCAATGGAAGATTACAAGCTGGACATCATCATCGGCCAGGGACCGTCAGCCAGGACAATGAAGATACCCCTGCCCCCTTTTACCCTTGTGGGTGCTACCACCAGGGCCGGGCTTCTCACCCCCCCACTTCGGGACCGGTTTGGCGTGATCCTGCGAGTAGAGTTTTATGAGCCAGAGGATCTCAAGAAAATTATTACCAGATCTGCAAAGCTTCTGGATATTCCCATCACGGAAGACGGCGCCATGGAAATAGCAACACGGGCAAGGGGAACACCTCGGGTTGCCAACAGGCTGTTGAGGAGAGTCAGGGATTTTGCCCAGGTGGAAGGCGATGGAGTAATTACAAGAGAAGTGGCGAGCCGCGCCCTCGACCTGTTGGAAGTGGACCACAAGGGCCTGGACAAAATGGATCGGCATATCCTCTCAACCATAATAGAGAAGTTCGATGGCGGACCCATCGGCCTTGATAGCCTATCTGCGGCTGTGAGTGAAGAAAAAGATACCCTAGAGGATGTGTATGAGCCTTTCCTGATTCAATGCGGATATATTAAGAGAACGCCGAGAGGAAGAGTAGCTACCAAGAGGGCCTATAAGCATCTTGGCATACCTCTGGAAAAGGAAGAAGATTTTCAAAGAAGGTTGTTTTGATCAGCCCTGCCAAGCTCCTGCCCCGATAAGCCCAAAATCCCGCCCGCACCCCCACGGCTACAGCAAAACCCCCCACTTTACTCCTTGCAAATAGCCATTTATCAATGTTAAGAAGCGAGGCACCAACTATGGGAAAGGGACTTAAGAAAGTGAAACATGAGAGCCTTAAATATGACTCCTTACTGCTCTTGGCCTCTCTTATATGGGGTACGGCATTTGTGGCACAGCGCATTGGAATGGAGCATATTACCCCCTTTTACTTCAACGGGATCAGGTTTCTGCTGGGCGCCATGGTGTTAATCCCCTTTATCCGATTCAAGACGAATTCCGTTGTAAACCCAGGCTCCTTTTGGCTGGGCAATCCCTTGCAAAAAGAATTCGTGATTCTTGGCCTATTGCTCACAGGGGGCGCATCTCTTCAGCAGGTGGGAATAGTGTTTACAACTGCTGGAAAGGCAGGATTCATCACTGGCCTATACGTAATCCTAGTGCCGATCTGTGGCACCCTTTTTAACAGAAAGACCAGTTCCTCCACGTGGCTTGGTGCAACAATGGGAATCATTGGGCTTTACTTGTTAAGCATCAAACAGGGATTTACCATAGAAAAGGGTGACCTCCTCGTACTTATAGGGGCCTTTTTCTGGACATTTCACGTGCTTGCCGTGGACCGATTCACCAATCAGTTCGAGCCGCTGCTTTTGGCCTTCTGGCAATTTGTCATGTGTGGAGTGATAAGCATCGTTATTGCGGTATTTTTTGAACATATCACCTTTCCAGCGTTGTTAAGGGCCACAATTCCGATCCTATATGCTGGCTTGCTGTCTGTGGGAACTGCTTATACACTTCAAGTGGTAGCACAAAAATATGCACACCCGTCCCATGCAGCTATTATCCTGAGCCTTGAGTCGCCCTTTGCTGCGTTGGCCGGGTATGTAATTTTACATGAAGTTCTCAGCTCAAGAGAAATGCTGGGTGCCTTATTAATGGTGCTAGGGATGATCATTTCCCAGGTGTTTTCGGCTCGACGCTCAGTTGATCCGGCAATCGGCACCTAGGGCTAAGACGTCCCAGGGCTAACTCAAAATCCTCGTAGATTTTGTCGATCCCTTTATCATCGGCCCGATGGCATATGAGACACACGCCAACTCTCAGCACTCTGACTTGTTCTGTGGGGCTTAAGGGCCGAGCACCAAGACGCGTGGAAACCATGCCCGCCCGCGCACTCCACAAACCGGTCCAGGCATCCTGTGGCAGCCCATCTTCATCCCTCTTGGCAAACAACGATCTGAAGATTACACGTTGGCTGCTGGAAGCATCCTGCTTTATCGAAAACAACCCTTCCCCTAGCCCCATAACAACACCATCTATATGACAACTCTGGCACTCAAGCCCCTTTTCTGAGGTGGTATGAGCTGATGTTGGTGCATATAACCTGCGAAATATCTTGCCCTGATTTTTTGATGAGCCATCAGGGTATCCGTTGAGGTCGATTGTGAGTATCATGCCTGGAATAAATGTATCCACCTTTTCTTTCCCGTCCAGAACCTTTACCCCTAGGGAGGGTTGCCGGGGAAACATGTCTGCCCTTTTTTCTATCCACCTTCCCTTCATCTGCTTTCCCGTGACGTGATCCACCGCCCTACCCTCTTTATCGTACGATGTATGACATTGGATACAACTTGGCGCCCAAGGAGTATGACAGCTTTGGCATGTAAGTCGCCTGTGGCCAGGGATCTGATTCGAACATACGGGTGCCGGAGCCTTGGGATGATAGACCTTGCCCGAGTTTTTCCCTATCACCAATAACTGTCCCTCTATGTCAACAGTCACGTTCAACAAAGGCCGTTTTGTCTTTGAAGTTAGAACAACATTGCTCAAAGATCCCAATGCCTCCCTTCGTTTGACTATATTTTGATCAATACCTTCTAGTTTTGAGGGGGCAAGCGTAGCTGGTTTACGTAGTGGGTGACAATCCTCACAGCTTATTTCCACCTGTTCCTCTTCATGGAAGTATTGCTTTCCGTTTCCCATGGCCTCGCGCCAGGTATGGCAATCAATACATTCCATGCCACGGGCAAAATGGATATCAGGGCTGATTCTGGTAAAGACCCTGCCATCTTCTAGAACCCGAAATCTAGTGTTTTCTGTTACATCATGCGGTGATAGTCTTGTCTCGTGCCATCCTTCATAGTTGGTGGAGATTCTACCTGATCGACTATGGCACCCAAAACAATGAATTTTGGTAACCCGAATTGTCAAAGATGGATGGGTCTTGGGGGGCTTTCGCGTTTGTTTATACTCCTCAAGGGCTGCGCTTGCTTCCGGGCTATAACTCAGGTGACATGCTGTACACCCCCCGCCTCTGGAAATCTGACTAATTGGTGCAGGCTGTGTTTTTGGTTTCGCCAAGTGACATGATGCACATAGCTTGCGAAGATGGTCTTGAGCGGGCGAGTCGCCCAGTTTGGAAAGATGGCCATCATCATTGGGAAAAGCAGTTTCTCCAAAAACATATCGGTCAACGCTCACAAGTCCGCGGCCTGATGCCATTAATGAGGTATTGATGTTCTTGGACAACAAGGGGTGGCACTCGGACGTACCGCATGTGCGGGAGGCATAATCCAGGTTCCCAGGAATCAATACCATGCCCTTATGGGCAGCAGATTTATTCATGGTAAAGGGATTTCCCAGGTGACAAGAAAAACATCCTATAGAGTTGGGATCGTGTGCCTTTTCGAATCCGCTCATGGGCAAATGGCATACCAAACAGCCTTCACGATGCCCCATAACCTTCGGGACCTTCCTCACCCCCCTATTGGGCGAAGCCCAAAACCACAGCAAGGAGACCGCAGCGGCTATGGCCGCCACAATCGGGGGCAGATACCTTGTTAGTGTCTTTCCACCATTCATGAGTTAGCCAAGGGCCATATCAGCTCCCAATTGGTTCCCCTAAAAAATATCCCAATAACTATCAATGACAGGTAAACTATGAGACAAGCAAGTATTGTACATTTGATTTTCCTTGAGCAACCTTTGGGCACAAAAGGCAACACGAACAAAAAGACAAATCCCGCCATTCCAAGAACAACAACCCATATGGGCCTACTGGTCCAGTGAAGGATCTCTTGAAGCCCAACAAAGTACCAAGGACCTCTAACGTGAACACCAGATGCTTCTGCATTTAGTCCCGGGGTGAAAACGGCCGCCAAGACCATGGAAAAGCCAAGGACATATATGATGGATCTGGGCTCTGGCCAAACCCGTTCCCCGTGTCTTAGG
>DQZA01000123.1 GCA_011042035.1 Desulfobacteraceae bacterium | reverse complement strand
TCATTTCCATGTAGCTTTGGCCTATCCAGAACTGGGCATTGTCTGCTAGATCAGAGGTAGGGTACTTCTTGAGGAAGTCTCTAAAAGTCCCGATTGACTTCTCGTATTTACCTTCCTTGAACAGTTCCATGGCCTGATCATAAAGCTGTTGTTCCGTCATTACCCCAGGCTTAGCAGTCTCGGCGCCACCAGGAGCCCCTTGTGAAGCTGCAACAGGTTTGCCCGCAGTGGTTTCCGCGGGTTTTTGCAGACTCAGATGGCTTTGGATAAGCTGAATCTGGGCCTCCAGGCCCCCTATTCGCTTGCTCAACTCCGCCATTTGCGCCTTCATGACATCCTGAGGCGTGGTGTCTTTCTCAACGCTCCGTTTTATTAGGAGGCTATTTTCTTCCACATTTCCTGAAAGGTCCTGCAATTGCTCCTTTATCCTGTCCAGCTCTGCCACTATCTCGGCCTGGTTAGCACGCACCGGCTCTATCTTAGAGTCCACGTCCTCGGCGAGCTTCTTGTCCACTGTTCCTTCCAACTTCTTTACCCTGGCATTCAAGGATACAACCCTGTCGTTTAATGCCAGGAAATCCTGCTCTGTTATCATTGTGCAAGATGGAAGAAATCCGCCCCCCACCAGCAGAAATAGTCCAGCGAGATACAACCACCTAGAAATCCTTGGATAATGCATATCCACCGCCTCCCGAAAATCATAGGCCGAACCTCGTGGGAAGTTCGGCCCATAATATATTTCAGTTTTTATTGCAGCTTATCATGTGTCGCTGCTTTTTCTGTTGGAATTTACTTGATCAGCTTGAACTCATCTCGCCTGTTCTTCGCCCAAGCCTCTTCGTTGTGCCTGGGATCCGCAGGACGCTCCTCTCCATAACTGATGGTGGAAATCCGTGCCTCATCAACGCCAAGGGTGACCAGGAACTTCTTCGCGGAATCTGCTCTGCGCTGGCCCAAGGCCAGGTTGTACTCATTGGTACCCCTTTCGTCACAATTTCCCTCAATGCGTACGGAGTATTCAGGATGCTTCAGGAGCCAGTCGGCCTTTTTCCTCAAGACTGCCCTTGCTTCGGGTTTGAGGTCAGACTTGTCAAAATCAAAGTATATCTTTTCGTTTTCAAACTCTCTGATCTCGTCGAGCAATTTTTGTTTTGCTGCAAGTTCCTTCAGCCTAGCTTGCCTTTCTGCCTCTGCCTTTTGATATTCCGGTGTAACCCCTGCCTCTACTTTCTTTGGAGCTGCTGTTGGCTGTTGGCCCTCGCCCCCAGCCGGTGCAGTAGGCTGCTGAACTGCTGGTTGAGCACCTTTGGACACCTTAACCTGCTTTTTGGCACAGGAACTCATGACAAAAGCGCACGCTACTAAAAGCGCCATGACCATCATAACCAAATTAGTCTTATGTCTCATATGCACCGCACCTCCTGAATTTGATGGTTTCTGCCTGAGATACATTTTCCTCAAATTAAGGGCCATGCCACTAAACTGCCCTTTTCTAACTTACTCAGTTATTTACTAACAAATCCACAATATTTGCAAGCAAAATAAATTTTATAGCCTCCACTTTTATCACGGTAGACAACTTATTTCAAGGACATAGTGCGTTACGGTATAGCAGGACCCCATGACGGAGCAGTTTGCTCGCCCTTCCCCGAGGATATTCTACGCTGGTTCTGACCATTAGCCGTCATGATATATAAATGATACCGGCCTAGCCGATTGGAACTAAAAACTATATATTTACCATCAGGAGACCAACAAGGGTCTTCATTATTCCCGGCACCCTCGGTCAACTGCCTTGGCTCCCCCCCCCCTGGGTCAATGGTGAATATATCAAAAGATCCGTGGTTCATTGACGTGTATACGATCCTATTCAGCCGGGACCAGGAGGGAGAAGTATTATAATTGCCATCAAAGGTCAGTCGCCTACTGTGTCCGTTTTCAAGAGTTTTCACATAGATTTGGGGTGAGCCAGATCGGTTAGACACAAATGCCATCTTTTTACCGTCAGGGGAGAAGCTTGGCGAAACATCAATACCCCAATTTGAGGTCAGCCTTTTCAGTATTCTGCCATTAAGATCAATAAGAAATATGTCGGGATTGCCTTTGATACTCAATGTCAGCGCTACGCCTTTACCGTCCGGTGTCCAAGCTGCTCCTATGTTGAGACCTTTTCTTTGTGAAAGGACCCGGCACACACCTGACCGCAGGTCTCTCAAGTACAGCTTTGGTCTCCCATCTTTGTACGAAGTGTAGAGGATGCGAGTTCCATCAGGCGAAAAACGTGGCGAAAGAGCTATGCTGCCGTCTGAAGTAATAGCCCTCGAGTTGTAACCATCATAATCAGATACCCGGATTTCTTTGTGGCCCGTGGTAGTGTCCACGTAACCCAGACGAGTAAGAAACATACTATCCTGGCCCGTAAGC
Organism: Desulfobacteraceae bacterium; assembly: GCA_011042035.1. Classification (GTDB taxonomy): domain Bacteria; phylum Desulfobacterota; class DSM-4660; order Desulfatiglandales; family Desulfatiglandaceae; genus B111-G9. Next base: position 2,564 of record DQZA01000123.1, on the reverse strand, counting down.
ATTCTTATTATCTCATTGCTTAGCCTGTGAGCAAGCCACCTGTAGCTGGTTATTCGGCCCAGGAAACGTTTCCCCATAATCTGCTTACCCCGGTAAGTATCAAAAAGCCTCGCAACTACCTCCACATGATTCCCAATAACAGTGTAGCCACCTTTGACAAGCAGTTCTGCCCCTATGACAGACCAGTTCTTGAAGTTAATCGCTTCCAGAGTAATGCCTTCATCCTTATCTTCCAGGAAGGCCTTCCTATCAATAGGGGAAAAGTAACCGCTGAGATCTAAATCATGGCTTATCACATCAGCAAATTTTCTACTCAGTTCCGGTTGTTCATGTGCCCGTCCCAGATTGTGAAAATCAGCCACCGCAACCTTGAACTTACTTATTGAAGGGGCATTAATGTCAATGTAAATCCTCGCCCAGGTTGGCGGGACAATTGAGACAAATGCCGTCAAGACAAGAAGGACAATATGCAATGTAGATTTCATTCATATTCCTCTTAAGCTCAGTTAATAACCTCTCATGCCTCCTCTAATTCTCTGAGGTTAAAGTTTATCTCAATTTCTTCAGAGCTTTTCAAAAAACCCTCTGGAAACGGGGGGAGAGGGTTGGAGCGCTCAATGGCCTTTGCTACGGACTCATCAAAGATTGCATCCCCAGAGCGCTTCTTGAATGTAAATTGTGAAATGGTACCATCCCGCAGCACCGTCAGAATTACGATAGCCTCAAGTTCTTCCCTCTTGCTGGGGCTCGTAAGCCCCGCCGGGTAAGCCCAATTCCCCTTAATGCTGCTCTCCACCTCTGTTTTATAGATCTGAATCCTCAATCCAGTTACTGGCCCACCCCCTGTCCCGCTCCCCGGTTCAGCACCACTTTTCTTAACTCCCTTTTCAATCCGCGATATTGCCTCTTCCACACGTTTTTCCTCTTGCCGCCCTTTCTCCCTTTTCTCCACCTTCTTCTCAACCTTTGCCAGGGCTTCTTCCAACACCTTGTCAGGGGAGAGCCTGGGTTTTTTGCTTTTTCTTTTTCTCCTCACCGTCTTCTTTGCTATGATCACCGGCCTTTCTTTTGTCCTTATTCTGCCTATTCTCCTCACCCTGTGTTTCTTGGTCCGTATGGCCACACCTTTCTTGGACCTAGACACTGTTTTTGCCTTGGGCCTACCAACTCCCGCTCCAGCCTTTTTCGGCAGCTCAACCAGATTTACCTCATAAATTACGCCCTTTAGTGACCTAGTTGGAGCTGTTTCGGGCACAAAAAAAATTAGAGAAAAGACTCCCAGATGAATAAGGAAAGAGAGAAGAAACATTTTTTTCCAGTTCGGTTGCATCGATGATCTCTTTTAACTAACTTAAAAAACTGTCTGTCTATTTGAGCGGCTCCGTCACCATTCCCAACTTGTTGATCCCCGCCTTTTTGACCATGGCCATGACCTGGATTACAAAGCCATAGGTTACGTCCTTGTCCGCACGAATCAAAACTTCCTTGTCTCTGCGGTTTTCGAAGATCTTGGCTATCTTAACGTCGAGACCATCCAGGGAAAGCTTATGGTTTTCAAGGAATATCTCCTTGTTCTGGGTGATGGTGAGGACAAGAGGCTCCTCGGAAGTCTTTATGTTTTTTGAAGTGGTCTTTGGTAGATTGACCTTTACCCCTTGTGTCATCATCGGGGCGGTCACCATGAAAATAATCAATAACACCAACATCACGTCCACAAGGGGCGTAACGTTTATATCAGACATATACTTTTTGCTGTTTTTCCGGCCGATCATCGCGTCTTAACCTGTCCTTTGAACAGACGTCTCTCTATTATACTTAAAAAATCAGAAGAGAAAATTTCCATGTCTGCGCTCAGCTCTGAAACCCGGTTGCTAAAATAATTAAAGGCAACCACTGCAGGAATCGCCGCAGCAAGCCCTGCAGCAGTGGCAATAAGTGCCTCAGAAATCCCTGGAGCGACCACAGCGAGGCTGGCCGAGCCGCTCATTCCTATTCCTCTGAATGACTCCATGATCCCCCAAACAGTTCCGAACAGGCCTATAAACGGTGCAGTATTTCCAGTTGTGGCCAAGAAATTGAGAGCACTTTCAAGACGGCTAACCTGATCAACCATGGCTTTGCGCAAAGAACGCTCAAGATTATCCATTATTACCTTACCGCTTCTTCCTATCCCAGCATCTGCCCCATGACTGGACCCTGAACCTCCTGGTGTTCCTCCAGCCTGAATCTTACGAATTTTGCCAAATGCGGCGTATCCAGCCCTAAACAAACGCGCCACAGGACTGTACACAAGCTCTTCAGAGGCCATGAAAATCTCTTTCATGTCCTGGCTTTCCCAGAAAAGCTCCAAGAATTCCTCTGTCTCCGCCTTTGCCTTCTTGAACAACCTGATTTTCACAAGGATTATCGCCCAAGAAGTAATAGAAAAGCCCAATAAAATCAGCAGGACAAATTTCACCATTAGCCCTGCATGTAACACCATCTGGATGATATCGTGTCCAAACGCCCTTTCTAGAGAATATCCAACAACCATATGGTCAATAGGAAACAAATGCATAGGTGTT
>DQZA01000005.1 GCA_011042035.1 Desulfobacteraceae bacterium | reverse complement strand
GACAACCCTGGCCTGATCAATGACGACTGTTATGGCAAGGGCTGGATGTTCAAGATAAAGCCAGATGATATGTCCGAACTGGAGCAACTCATCCACGGATCAGAAGCAGTGGAAAAATGGCTCCGGGCGGACATTGAAAAGTATGTTGAGCAATGATTACGTTTGGGAGAGGAAAAAAGGGCTTTCCAAATATTTGGCCGTGAGCTCAGACTGTTAAAGGGCAGTTAATGGAAATGAAATTATATGATTTGCAAAAAGTTCCGTGGTATGAGTCTCAATTAATCTATCATGCCTTGGCGAAACTGGGCCAAGAGGCCTTAGTTCTTGTTTCTCCGGCAACTCCTTACGTGTGTATTGGTTTCCACCAAAACGCAATCCAAGAAGTGGATCTGGAGTATTGTAAGGCAAATGCAATCCCCGTGTTTAGGCGAGAGGTAGGAGGCGGAGCCGTCTATTTGGATGGCCGCCAACTTTTCTTTCAGTTAATTTTTAGAAGGGATAATCCTATTGTTCCAAAAAGAAAAGAGGCCTTTTATAAAAAGTTCTTATCACCCGTTGTTAACGTTTATCGCAGAATTGGTATTCAAGCTAATTACCGACCAGTCAATGATGTTACAGTAAATGGACGAAAAATATCCGGGACAGGCGTAGGCGAGATTGGAGATTGCATAGTATTTGTCGGCAACATTATACTCGACTTTGATTATGAGATTATGGGACGTGTTCTTAAGGTTCCAGACGAAAAGTTCCTCGATAAGGTTAAGAAGTCCCTGATGGAGAATCTCACTACTATCCGAAGAGAACTCGGGGAGAAAGAGGCAAAACAGTGGGATGAGGAAAGGATTAATTATATAATGCTCGAGGAGTTTGAAAAAATCATAGGACCCACGGAGCGCACAGGGCTGGACGCGCTGGTCAGAAATAAAGTTGACAAGCTCAAAAAGATAATGATGAGTGACGCTTGGTTACATCAACAACGCAAATATAAATACGGGAGAGAAATCAAGATAAGCAGTGAGGTAAAGGTCTTGCACCGGACGCACAAGGCTCCTGGTGGACTGATACGGGGAGATTTTGAAATAAGGGATGGCCGCCTTGTCAATGTGTCTCTTTCAGGTGATTTTTTTTGCTTTCCGCCAGACGCAATAAATCGCCTGGAGGATAGATTAGAGGAATGTAAGATCGAACGAGCAGAGGAAGTTATCAGGAAATTTTACTACAAAGGGGGTATTGAGACCCCAGGGATAGAAGCTGAGGACTGGATGCGTATTTTTTCGCGAAGCTAACCGAACTAATGATGCTTTTTTGTAAAGAAATCCAGGAATGGGTGTACCATTTACTGGAAGCTAGGGTGACGTAAGTATTCCGGGGGCGGTTACCCTCAAAAACATATCTTGAAGAATGTCAACTTTTGCCTGCACGCAATCAGGATTGGAGTTTGACCTTTAGCTGAGCGTGATAGAAAGAAGTGGGACCCTCGGCATAACATTTCACTATCATTACAGGCATGAAAGAAGGGGGTTGATGTGGAGGTCTGTTTCAACAAGATGGTGGTGCGACTATCTTACCCAATGCCTTTCCATATAGCCAGTATAGCGCGGTTGTAGTTATCTCTGAATCCTACTACACGCCTGTGGATAAATTTGATGCTGGTGTTCTCAAAAATGCCTTTGAGGCTGCAATGCTCTACACCAGAAAGGTTAGGAAGGTGGATGAGGGGGTATCATATACATCAATTAACTGGAATTATATGCCTCCAGCAGGAGCCGGTATTATCCACCCTGACCTTCAGGTAATTGTGGGGGCCAACCCGACCTTATTTTATGAAAGATTGCTTACCGAATCATTAAAGTACCACAGGGAAGAAGAAAGGAACTATTAGGCAAATCTTATAGCCTTTGAGGAAAAAGAAAATCTCAGACTTATATCCACGAGAGGTAAAGTGGTTTTCATTACGGCCTACGCTCCTAGGGGCATGCTTGGGGAGGTAGTTGCGACATTTGAGAAGACCCTAACAGTCGAAGAATTGGAAAATAACCACTGGGAGAATTTCTCCTAAAAGCTTGCAATGATTCTTTGGCATTTACACACTATGAGGGTTAGAAGTTTAAACATGGCTCTTTTTGGGTGTCTCAATAACACGGGACACTTCTGGACATAGGTAAGAATCATTCCAAGGGTGACGGTGGCTCCACTGGGGATCAGGGATGTGAACTACTTTGAGAAGGGGCACCAGGAAAAATAATAAATGTTATCTCGCCGGGAGAGCCGGCTCAAAAGCTTAGGTGAACATGGATAAAAAAAGATAGGTTAGCAGCAAAGGGCGTGAGTCTGTTGGAATAAGATATCCCCCAATCGGAGAGGAGCTAATGAAAAGGGAACGAGGGAAGGATATTCAGGAGATATTAGGCGCTGATGCCTCTTCGTCGCGCAGGAGACGCCTCAAAATCACCTTAGGTATCTTATTTTTGGCTGCAGCATTGGCTTTGGGAGCAAGGATCTTTTCGGTCAAGAAGAGTCAAGGAACGGTTCAGTATAAAACGTCAAAAGTCACCCGAGGAGATCTTACCATGACGGTGACCGCTACCGGCAACCTCCAACCCCTTAACCAAGTTGACGTCGGGGTAGAGGTGTCGGGAACTATTGACGCTATTGAGGTGGACTATAATGATCCTGTGCGACAGGGCCAGGTACTGGCTAGGCTGGATACCTCCAAACTGGAGGCCCAGGTTTTACAGGCCAAGGCCGCTCTTGATGCAGCAAAGGCAAAGGTGCTTAAGGCAAGGGCGAATCTGAAGCAGGCGGAGAGCAAGTTTGATCAGATGAAACGGGCGAGGGAGTTGAGCGGGGGTAGAGTCCCTTCGCAGGTGGAAATGGATGTTGCGGAAGCAGCTGTCCTCAGTTCCCAGGCAGACCTTGATATGGCACAAGCCGAGGTGGATCAGGCGGAGGCCGCACTGAAGATGCGAGAGACGGATCTGTCAAAGGCGGTCATTCGCTCTCCTATTAACGGCATTGTCTTGTCCAGGCACGTGGAAAAAGGACAGACGGTGGCAGCTTCACTCCAGACGCCGGTACTATTCACACTGGCCGAGGACTTGAGAGAAATGGAACTGCACGTTGACGTGGACGAGGCGGATGTGGGACAGGTGCGTGAGGGGCAGAAGGCGAGCTTTACGGTGGATGCCTATCCTGATCGTGTTTTTTCTGCTAAAGTCACGGAGGTGCGTTTTGCACCGAAGACAGTTGAAGGGGTTGTCACTTATGAGACCGTGCTATCTGTTGACAACTCTGACCTATCACTGAGGCCTGGAATGACTGCTACGGCCGACATTGTGGTCAAACACGTCAAGGATGCCGTGCTTGTACCCAATGCGGCGCTTCGCTTCAGGCCCACACGTAAATCTGAGGGTGCTCAAAAACAAAGGAGAGGTTTGGTATCCTTACTGCTGCCACATCGACCCAGATCCTCTGTTTCGGAAAAAGGGAAAAAGGCTTCGCCTTCTACTGGCAAGCGGTTTGTGTGGATATTGCACAACGGAGAGCCCAAGCCTGTGGAGGTCACGGTGGGAGCTACTGACGGCCGCATGACAGAGGTCTTGAGCGGAGATATCAGGCCCGGCATGAAGGTCTTAACGGGTATTGTGGTATTTAAGAAATGACCCATGCATCCAGTGAAAATGGACCCTTGATAGAACTGAGGGGTGTTACCAAGGTTTACGGCACCGGGGCGGCCTCCATGCAGGCCCTTCGGGGTATCGACCTTAGAATCAGCAAAGGTGACTTTGTTGCCGTGATGGGAGCAAGTGGTTCGGGCAAATCAACATGTCTTAACATACTGGGTTGTCTGGATACTCCCACTTCCGGATCCTACCTGTTTCAGGGGGTCCAAGTAGGGCGGCTTACGCGAAATCAACGGGCCTTGCTGCGGCGTCACTATCTTGGGTTCGTATTTCAGGGTTATAATCTGTTGGAACGTACTTCTGCACTGGAAAACGTGGAACTTCCCCTGATCTATAGAAGGATACCGTCGCGCCAAAGGCGACAGATGGCACTGTCAGCACTGGACGCTGTAGGCCTTAAGGGTTGGCAGACCCACAGCCCTGTAGAGCTATCGGGAGGGCAGCAACAAAGGGTGGCCATTGCCCGCGCTATTGTGACCAAGCCCGCCGTCCTTTTGGCCGACGAACCCACAGGAAATTTGGACACCTCTCGAAGCCATGAAATCATGGAACTCCTGAGGCGCCTAAATGAAGAAGAGGGGCTCACCATCGTTATGGTCACTCACGAACATGAGATGGCGGCCTACGCCCGCCGTAGGGTCCTTTTTGTAGATGGCATGGTGGCAGAGGAAGAAAATGGAGGCGCACTCTGATGTTGTGGAATGCCTTTTTGCTTGCCTTGAGGGAGATACGCCGCAACCTGATGAGGTCTTCCCTTACTTCTCTTGGCATTGTCATAGGTGTGGCGGCGGTTATCACGATGGTTACCCTGGGCAGGGGAGCTACTAAGAAGGTAAAGGAACAGATCGCCAGTTTAGGGACAAACCTCTTGGTGGTACGCCCAGGGCAAGGCTTCAGAGGCCACGGGGGTGTGCGGGGAACCGCCAAACCCTTTGATGTGAAGGATACGGAGGCCATTGAAAGGGAGATACCCGGGATCGAAGGGGTGGCACCCACTGCTGGGGCGCCTATCCAGGCAATATTAGGTAACCGAAACTGGTCCACCATGGTTACAGGAAGTACCAATGCATTCATGGAGGAGTAAGACTGGCCCCTTGAAAGGGGGCGGCCCTTTACCGATAGTGAGCAGAGGGCAGGCAGTGCTGTTTGTATCCTGGGAAAAACGGTGTGCAAGGAGCTGTTTGGAAATGAGGATCCCCTGGGCGTTGTTATTCGGTTAAAGAGAATCTCCTTTAGGGTTATAGGGGTACTGAAGGAAAAGGGTGAGTCCACTTTTGGTACGGACTGGGATGATATTATTCTGATCCCT
>DQZA01000158.1 GCA_011042035.1 Desulfobacteraceae bacterium | reverse complement strand
TGGCTTCATTCAGCAAGTGATCCTGACAGGTATGAGATGCCTATAATCTAAAACCTGAACCGAATGCCCCCGGTGAATCCGTAATCAGAGGCACCGTCAGAAAGCCCGAGTAAAAGCCCTGCGCGCTCTACGTCAAAGCCAAACTTTCTCTCCGAAGCCAACGATTGGATGATCCCTGGCAGGCCCTGCTGCTCCCACAGTCTTTCGAAGACCAAGCAGGGGCCCCAGGCATTGGCCTTGCGGGTGGAGACTTTGGGATCCTTGCTTTGGGATATCACCCGAAGGGTTTCGGAGAAGCGAGAAAGGCTTTGGACCAATGCGTCTATCTGACCAGAGGCCTTGAGGTGACCCAGACGCCCCAGCGTGGCGATGACCCGCTGGCGCACGGTTGAGCCATCTCGAAAAGACTCTACGATCTGTAGGTAATCATGGGGATGCTTTTTGGACCCGCTTTTCCTCCCTGGCGATAGGATTCTCTCAGGAGGATACAAGGGGGTGAGTTACGATTGGGGACTCTTTCTATGTACATGGGCACGTACGATACACATCTAATCCTCATATGTTAAAACAAACCACATATTACATGGCTACATATTTCACCACCCAAATCCTTCTATTAGTCGACATATCGAGTCATTCTGCCGACATTAAATCCCAGAGGCGAGTCCATGATCCTGTCAATGGCCTTGTTGTCAGCCCCCATCCATTTCGTACTATTTCAGCCCTGCCCTCCCTCTCTGATATCGCCCTTGCCCATGTGAGCATTGTATCCATGTCCCTTTGAAGGGGTAGACCAAATAGGCCCAGGTCCAAGGATGATAGGATTTTCAGAGGAAAGAGGGTCTGTCCCTCTCCTGTACCTTTGTTTCATAATCCATGCATTCATCCCCTGGCCGCCTATGAAACCCCTGGCAGCATCAAGGTCCAGTTGCCTAACTTCTTTCTCCTCAGAACTCAGATCAACAAACAGAACCTTTCCCATGTAGCCGGTTGCCATACTGACTCCTTATAAGGAGGAACCAATAAGTTGAACCAATAGTTCATTGGGCCCCAAAAAGATTTGCACTATCTTGGCATCCCTCATGTATTTCTCTACAGGATACTCTTTACTTCCCTTCAATGGGAAACCCCAAAAGACCTATTTTGGCTGCTTCAAGTAATATCTTATCCACATACTTGCCCTCGGAATAATCCTCTTCAAATTTATCCCGAACCGGTAAGATCTCCTTTTCCGCAAGCTTTGCCGCCATATCTCTGATAAGATTTCTTCTCTCGGACAACTCAAAATTATACATCTCATCCTCCGTATCAGTTTAACCTTTCACACCTTTGCCAATATGGAACGCCTTACCCACTGACTCGCCCAATTTGTGGTAAGTTTGGGTCTTGGGTGAGTAAATCAAGGGATTGATTTCCATGGGGTCCGGAATCCCCTCTTTCATGCAGTCTTCACTGACATAGCACTCTACTATTTCTCCAATCACCACCACATGACTTCCAACCTCCACTATCTGCATAACCCTGCACTCTAGATTCACCGGGCATTCGCTCACCATTGGCACCTCTAACCTTGAGCCATCAAAGGTATCAAACATGCCCGATTTGTCTTTCCTTCTGCCCGAATAGATGCCGCAAAAATCAACCTCTTTTGCCATAGAGGTTGATGGGACATTGATTGAGAAAGCCCTCTTTTCGCGAATGCCTTTGAGTGTGTAGCGTTCCTGATAAACCGCCACGGCCACAGCAGGTGGCTTGCGACAGGCAATACCGCACCATGCCGCTGTCATGAAATTTGGTCTTCCATCTACTATAGCCCCTACCAAGACGGCGGGCATGGGATACAATAAGGTCTCTGGGCCAAGTCTTACCTTTTGCATTTTTCACCTCCTATTGGGTATTTTAGCTTTTTTCAAAATTGCCCCACTACCTCCTAATGCACCACCTTGGGCTCAAATTCCAGCAAAAATTTTTATCTTGTGGATAGTATTTTGCCACCGCCACATCCTATCCTGCAAAGGCCCTTATGCTGTCAAGGCTTTCCCAAAAGGTCATGGTGATGAAATGAGTCAGTTCGCCTTCTTCACGTTGAAGCACATAAACACTGATATTTCCTTTTATCCCCCTCCCTCTGCTTGCGCTATTGGGGTCACTCTGTGACCCTCCTTTTCAAGCACATCAATCGCCTTTTGCAACATCTCATCTTTTACCAGCAATTAATCAGTGTTGTAAGTAGACATAGCCAGGATGCTTATACCAGCCTCGGCAAACGGACCTGTAAGAGATGCCAGGGCTCCAATGAGGACTTCAGAAAAGGCAGTGAATAGGAACCATCTCTTTTTTTCCCTTGACTTTCCGCAAAATACGGCATAATTTGCCGCATGATCAGAACTAGTTCTTACGATATAAGAATTCCTCACCATGAACAAGGGGTTGAGGGCCTGATAGACCGATTCCGCAAGAGAACCGGTCAAGGGCCAGCCTTCTCAGTCGGGGGTATGGCCTTGGGCTTTGAGGATATTGCAGCATGTCGCCTGAAATTCTTATTGGGCGCACACCTCATCGGGAGATATGGATAATCCTTTTTAAAAGAGGGGGAAGGACCTATGAACTTTGCCGATTATCTTCGAAACAATGCCTTCAAGTATCCGAAAAAAGTTTCCCTCATCGAAAGGCATCCAGCCAAAAATCACAGACGCACTCTGACTTGGGAAGAATTCAATGCCGAGGCAAACAGGATCGGCAACTACCTCAAGAAGGAGGTGGGCATCCAAAAAGGCGATCGTGTCTTGCATCTGTTCAATAATTCAGTGGAATGGCTGACCTTTTACTTTGGCATTATCAAGATCGGGGCGGTAGTCGTGCCGTTGAATTTCCGGTTCATCGAGTCGGATATTATCTATGCGGCGAACGTTGCCGAACCTGTCGCCTTTGTGTTCGGATCTGAATTTCAGGAGCGGATTCTAAACACCCGCGATCAACTTGATACCGTCCGGGCCTTCATCACAACTGGGGACCAATGCCCGGAAGATATGATACCCTTCTCCTGTATACTAAATTCCACAGATGTGGAGGAATGCGTGATCCCCATGAAGGATGAGGATGATCTGGCCGTCATGTTTACCTCGGGCACTACGGGCAATCCAAAGGCGGTGGTTCACACCCATGGGAGCATGAACGCCACGGCAATCGGGAATGGATTGAGTCTTCCCCTGGCCATGGAGGATAATTTTTTGATTGTGCTTCCCCTGTATCACTCAGGCAGCCTTTTCATGTGGTTCCCTTATCTTGCCGTTGGGGCCCCGGCCACGCTCATCCGGGAATACCGAGAACCCGTATGGCTGCTGGAGGCTATCCACGAGGAAAAGGCCACCGCGTTCCTTGCGGTTGTTCCCATATGCGTGGACCTGTTGAACCAGATCGAAAACCGAGAGATCGATTTGTCTCAATACGATCTTTCTTCGTGGAAATACATTATCACCGGAGCGCAGCCGGTCCCGCCCCACATCTTCAAGAAATTGATGTCCCATCTCCCCTGCAGGATTGTCCATGCCTACGGCACAACAGAGGCAGGCGGGGGCGCCACTTGGACTATCTATCATGACGAAATTGTTAAAAAACCAGGGTCCATCGGAGTGCCCAACTTCGGAGTGGAGGGCCGAATTTTTAACGGAAACGGAAACGAGGTCGCCCCCGGGGAAGTGGGCGAACTTCTTATCAAGACCCCGAGACTCATGAAATGCTATTACAAGAATCCGGAGCTGACAGGTCAGTGCATCCGTGACGGCTTTTTTTATACAGGAGACCTTGCCCGAAGGGACGAAGACGGGTATTATTATATTGTGGACCGGAAGAAGGACATGATCACCAGCGGGGGCGAAAACATCTATCCTGTAGAGATCGAAGAGGTCCTGCATGAGCATCCCGACGTGGATGACGCGGCCGTGATCGGCTATCCGGACAAGCGGTTCGTGGAAATCGTTATGGCGGTAGTCCAGTTGAAAGAGGGGAGGACCCTGAGCGAGGAAAGCATCATTGACTTTTGCAAGTCCAGACTGGCCATGTATAAGGTGCCGCGAAAGGTGGTTTTTGACCGCGTCCCGCGAAACCCAACGGGGAAGCTTTTAAAGACCGCTCTCAGAGAGAAATATTGCGGCGCAAAGGAGGCCTTCCGGTTTTAAGGCCTTTTTAAAAGTTGGAGAATCGCCATTGGCAAAGAAAACGGAGAATTTGTTTGGTTCCTTGGAAAAGGCCATGCGTATCCTCTCCCTTTTCGATACCGGAACCCCCGAATTATCGGCCCAGGAGATCTCGAATAGGCTGAACATACCCCTAAGCACCACATACAACTACCTGAAGGTATTCCTTCAAAATGAGATTCTGACAAAGCATCCCCATACCAGCAAATTTCGCCTGGGCTTCAAAATATTTAAACTGGGAATCCTGGCGTCGGAAAATATTTCCCTAGTGGAGATCGCACGGCCTTACCTGGAATCCATCGCTAGACACTGCCAGGAGACGGTTGTCCTCACCGTCATCGATGGTCTGGAGATCCTATGTGTGGATACCATCGAGAGTTCAAGGCCAGTGAGATACATCATGAAGAAGGGGGGTAAGCTTCCCCTGCATGCCGGTGCCCCGGGGAAGGCCCTGCTTGCTTTTACCGATCGGGTGTCCCTCCAGGAAGTGCTTGAAGCGGAAGGATATGGGAAGGGAAATGAGGATGCCGCAAGGCGCGCACAAGAGCTCGCCCGAGAACTGGAATCCATTCGAAGCCAGGGGTATAGCCAGAGCCATTCTGAGGTGGTGCCGGGGTTTTCCGCTCTGGCCGTTCCAATAAGGGATCATAAAGGGTCCGCCATTGCATCCCTTTCGATTATCGGTTATGCACATAGCCTGGAAGATGAGGATCAGCAGACCCTTATCCAGATGCTCAAAGAGGCAGCACTGGAGATCTCCCAGAGGCTTGGCTACACAGAAAAACCCCGGTAGGGTTTCTCCTGGCAAAGACG
>DQZA01000099.1 GCA_011042035.1 Desulfobacteraceae bacterium | reverse complement strand
CGGGAGCTCCCTTATTTTTTCAATGTAAGCAAGATTAATCTTAATGCCACCAGCCTTCAGATGGAGGAGGCCATAAACCAGCGGGTCTTTGACGCTTCTGCCTGCGGCTCCTTTATTATCACGGACTATCAAAAACAGTTAGAGGATCTTTTTTGCATCAAAGAAGAAATAGTCTGTTTCCGAGACGAAGACGAGCTTTTTGATCTATGTAGATTCTATTTGAATCATCCCCAGGAGAGAGAAAAAAAGGCGGCCAGGGCCAGAGAAAGGGTGCTGAAGGAACATAGCTACCAGTTGAGATTGATAAAGATGGCCCGGGAGATGAAGAAGGTCTTTGGATAGGAAAAGAAAGGTATGAGAGACAGGATACTGGTGATACAACTTGCCCGCCTTGGGGATCTGGTACAGACCGTCCCTTTTTTAAAGGACCTCCGACATAATTACCAGGATTCACGCATAGCCCTCCTGTGCCAGAAAAAGCTTGTTCCTCTGGCCAGAATGATAGAGGGCCTTGATGAGGTAATTCCATTTCCTTTGGATGATTTCCTGTCCTCACCTGATGATCGTGGGGGTACCATACCCCATTTGTGGGATTTTTTACGTCCATTGTTTCAGCAGAAATACCCGATGGTACTTAACCTCAACTATTCTCTGATAAGTGCTCTGGCGGCAGAGGGATTATGTGAGCCTCAGGGTGAGATAATAGGCAACTTCCTTGGGGCAGACGGCCGTGTGCTTAAGAGGAGCTCATGGTTCAACTTTATTGGATCCTTTTCCTCCAGACGCAGGCTTAATCCTTTCAACCTTGTTGATGTTTTTCGCTATCTTATTCCGGGAGAGCGGAATGACCTCTATCCCATGTTAAGGCTGGATAATGAGAATTCCTGGCACCGGAGGAGTGATAAGCCCCTTGTTGTTTTTTTACTTGGGGCCGGTGCCAAGAAGCGGCAATGGCCTGTATTCAACTTTGTTAAGCTGGCGAAGTTACTGCAGAAAAAAACGGGTGTTATAATAGCCCTGGTGGGAAGCAAGAAAGACAGAGCGCTCTCCAGGATTTTTGCCCGGCGTTCAACAGCAGATTTTGTTGATCTGGTCGGAAAGCTGGATCTGGTGGAGCTGTGCAGAGTATTGAAAGAGGCATGTCTGGTTATTGGCTCAGATACCGGCCCTCTCCACCTCGCTGCGGCCCTGAATACCCGGACCCTGGGCCTTTACTTCGGTCCAGCATGGGTCCATGAGACCGGGCCTTACGGAGAGGGGCATACAGTTTTCCAGGTAGATGTCCCCTGTGGCCCCTGTTTGGACAGGGGTATTTGCAAGGAATATTTGTGCAGAAAGGTTATAACCCCCGATCTGGTTGCACCCGAGGCAATAAAGCTTATAACGGGTGATAAAACAGAAGATCCGCCAATACCCGATTCCTTGCATCTATATGTGTCCCAGTCCGATGGTAAGACCACGCGATATATCAAAAAAAGGGGCAATAAGGCCGAGTCAGACACCCAGGTGGTTAGGAATATTTACAGATACCTGGCCAGCAGGTTCTTCCACTTCCCGGACCAGGAGAAACAGGCCAGCCTCGGTAACACGGGCGGATTGGTGAAGGATATAACATATGCCCTTTATTGTCTAAACCACGATTACCTGGGATTTTCAGTGGGGCCATTTTTTGAACCATGGATACGGTTTGTCTATTCATATAGAGATACAAGAGAGGAGATCAGAGGGATGCTGACGGCTGGTTTTGACTCCGTTTTTGAATACCTGAAAGATTCGGCTAACCCCTTTTAGAGTAAATGCATGGGTTATGGTCACGGGGGCTCTGATCCGTGTGGGATTTTTGGAGGGTGATGAAGGCCTTTCTGAAGTGACTGAATGCGTGAACAAGGGGGGTCAGGAGCGCGACCTTTTCGGCCCTTTATTCTGTATGGATATGTAGTGGGCTGGTGGCAGATGTAGTGAAGGATGAATGGGTTAGGCGAATGTTTAACGCGATATTTCAGGAGTAGCTATGGACCGTGGATTATTCAATAGGAATCTTGGACTGTTAAGGAAAAAGAACTCAGAGATATGGGAGCTGGCCCTTACTACCACGCTTACTGACAGGTTTCACCTGTTGCTTGCTGATTCGGGCGAACCAACCCTTAAGGTCGATGATATCCTGTTTCACAACCTTGAGCAGCCTTCCAGGGAGGCCCAGCAACAGATTTCGTCTCTGGCCAGGAAGTTAGGCCCTTCGCACAGTGCTGATATTCGGGTATTCGGCCTGGGGCTGCTATACCACATAGAAGAGATCTGTCGAACATTCCCGGAAAACAGGGTGATTGTCTATGAACCTGAACCCATGTTTTTGAGGGCAGTGGTAGAATCACGGGATTTGAATGGAATAATACACCAGGTGGAATTCAAGGTCGGCCCTCATTGCATTCCCTGGGATCTGGATTTCCACTATCTGCATCCGCCATCGCTACGTTTTCACTCCGAATTTTACTGCCTGATGAGAAAGAAGAGAATGCTGAAGGCCGGAAACCTGCCTCCGCTGAGATTAAAGATACTGCTCGTGGGACCAATCTATGGTGGATCTCTTCCTATCACCCTTTATGTGAAACGGGCCCTCCAGAAGCTTGATTACAGGGTGGAATATGTGGATTGCTCTGTTTTTAGGCCTTTGTATGAAGGTATTCAGGAGAACGTCTCAAATGAAAAAAACAGGCTGGAGCTGGTGAAGCACCTGAATTACCTGATCTCACAGTATTGTCTGGCAAAGGCTGCGGATCTTTCACCTCATCTGGTCATAGCAATGGCCCAGGCCCCACTGATGGAGGAGACGCTGGAGGAGATGAAGAGGAACGGGATCGTCACCTCTTTTTGGTTTGTTGAAAATTATCGGGTGCTCACATACTGGAAGGCGATAGCGCCTTATTATGATTTTTATTTTACGATCCAAAGGGACAATTTTTTTGAGGAGCTGGAAAAGGTAGGTGTCAGCAATTACGCCTATCTGCCGTTGGCTGCGGACCCTGAGATTCATAAACCATTAGAGCTTTCTGCCGAAGATAAACAGAGATATGGTTCGGCGCTATCCTTTTTGGGAGCGGGCTATTACAACCGCCGGAGGTTGTTTACCAGGCTTGTAGGGATGGATTTCAAGATATGGGGAAATGAGTGGGAGAATAGCGGGCCATTAATTAAACATGTCCAGGATGGCGGCCGGCGGGTTCCTACTGAAGAATGTGTAAAGATTTACAACGCCTCGCAGATCAACCTGAACCTCCACTCTTCCTTTACCGCAAAAGGGGTGGAACCAGACGGAGATTTCGTGAATCCCAGAACCTTTGAATTAGCTGCATGCCAGGCCTTTCAGTTGGTTGATAACAGGAGATATCTTTCTGAATGTTTCCTGCCAGGAGAAGAGGTGGTAACTTTTTCGAGCGGCGATCAACTGGTATCTTTAATAGATCATTATCTAAGAAATGAAGAGCAAAGAAATAGGATTGCTCAAAATGCCTTAAAGAGGGTTCTGAATGAGCACACCTATGAACGTCGGATGGAGAAATTGATTGGGACGATCTGGGAGACAGCGCCTGGCACCTGGGTAAAAGATCTTGAGCAGGAGAAGATCCCACGGCACCAGATGGAGAAGCTGGCCCAGGATGATCCTGAACTCAGGGAATTCCTCTCAAGCATCCCCCAGGATATGAGCCTTTCCCTTGATGAGGTTGTTGCATCCATAGAAATAGGAAAGCGGAGGCTGAAAGATTTCGAGACAATCTTTCTCTTGATGAAGGAGTTTAAGAACCAATTTTTGCGAAGGTCGTCATGAAGATCCTGGTTATAAACCTTATGAGATTCGGGGATATTATTCAATGTGCCCCTTTGCTTCACGCCCTGAAAGAGGAATATCCGGGCGCGGAGGTTCATTTGCTGGTAAACAGTGTCTTTGGACATGCAACGAGCATTATTTACGGTTTTGACAAACTGCATATCATAGATTACGAAAAATTATACGGACTGACTCTTGAAGAGAAAAAGATGTTACCCTCTAGTTATAAGTACCTCCGAGATATTTTTCAACACTTGAGGAAAGAAGCGTTTGATTTGGTGATTAACATTACTCCTTCAAATGTAGGTATTATGGCCGCCAGCCTAACCAAAAGTAAGCAGATTCACGGGAGTTATATGGATGAAAAAGGGCTTCGGGTCATAAATACCCCATGGATGAGATACTTCCATACTGCCTGTAAGGTAAGACAGGGGAATAATATAAATCTGGTGGACCTGTTTGTCAGGGGAGGCGGACCGAGTAATGGTTTTTATCCGTTAAAGGTCAAGGTCGAGGAGAGTTGTAAAGAACGTATTCAACAGTTTCTTGATTCAACAGTTGACTACAGGGTAGCCCTGCACTTGGGAGCCTCGGAACGAAGACGTACCTGGGAACCTAAGTGTTTTGCCCGTGTAGCTCGAATGTTAAAAAAGGATCAGAATGTACAATTTATCCTAGTAGGAGTTGACAAAGAGAAAGACCTTGCCCTGGAATTCGCTCAGGAATTTTCCTGGGAGTTTGTAAACTTGGTTGGAAAGACCGATCTTATGACCCTGGCCGCAGTCCTGTCAGAAGTGGACTTGTTGATCTGTCACGACAGTGGACCCATGCATGTGGCATCTGGGGTGGGGACCAAAGTGCTTTCTATTTTTTTAGCCACAGCCAATCCCCATGAGACCGGACCCTATGGCCCCGGCCACATAATAATAGAACCGGATCTGCCTTGCCACCCCTGTGATCACGAAGTACGATGCGACCACTATTCATGTCGGAAGAAAATAGAACCCCGGGCGGTTGGTGAGATAGCCCGCTCCATGCTGTTGGGCACCTTGCCGGATATTTCTGGATTCGAGGGGATAAGGGTTTTCAGGTCCAGGATCGGGGATGACGGGATGGTTGAGCTGGTACCCCTTCGGAAGCTTGGGTGGACATTGGACAGATTTGCCATGTTACTATGGCGATGTTACTGGCCAGTATACATAGAAAGGGCGG
>DQZA01000039.1 GCA_011042035.1 Desulfobacteraceae bacterium | reverse complement strand
TCCAGGACGAGGCAAGGTACGGGGAAGTGGTCAGGGAGATGGTGCGCAATGGCAACTATCTTGTGCCCATGCTGGATGGGGAGTTTTATCCGGACAAGCCCCCTCTTTATTTCTGGCTTCTTGTGGGGCAATCGAGGCTCACAGGTATGAATGCGTTTTCATTCCGGCTCGTAACCTTCTTTACCATGCTGGCCCTTGGAGCAGCATTTTTTGTTTTTTGCAAGAGGCTGATAGGGGCAAGCCGTGCAATTTGGGCTGAGCTTATTCTAATGACTACCATGCTTTTTATAGTTGGGGGAAACATAATCAGGATGGACATGTTGATGGCCTTGTTTGTGATCCTTTCGCTCTACTTTTTTCTCAGGGCAGTGGATGAAGGCAAGCCCAGCAAGAGCCTCTGGGGACATGTATTCGCCATCTTGGCCATGGGGGTAAAGGGCCCCCTTGGAATTGCATTCCCGCTTTTGGGGGCAATAGCATATGCTCTTGCCCGTGACAAATGGCAAGGTCTTAAAAGATTGAAGATATTGCAGGGCCTCAGCATGGCACTGGTGGTTGTATGTGCATGGGCTGGCTACCTTTATTTCTTTGGCCACAGGGCCTATCTTGAAGACGTATTTTTGAGGCAATTACTGGGTCGTTCCGTAAAGTCCTGGAGCCATGCGGAACCTTTCTATTTTTATGCATTGGTCATGCTGCCGCTGCTTATGCCGTGGCTGCCATTTCTGTATAAGGGCTTTAAGGGTGCATCCAAGGAAGTCAAGACGATTGCCTTATGCTGGTTTTTGCCCGGATTCTTATTGATATCGATAATAAGCGGGAAGCTTTTCATCTACTTGATACCGATTTTTCCAGCAGCAGCATTGCTTATTGCATCTGGCGTTCCAGCACCATGGGAAAAGGACCGGGGAGCATCTTGTAAACGCGAAGGAATTATAAGCGGAGTTTTTTTCATTATATATGCCTTGGCCGCCTATTATGCCCTTTTCAGTCGCCTGCCTCAAGAAAGGCTTCATCTCGCGGTTGTTCCCTTTATTCCACTGCTGATAGGCGTGGGGATGATTTTCCTCGCATTTAGGGGTAGCGCCAAGACCATGGGATGGTGGTCCTTACTAGGTGGATGCCTGATTTCGGTGATCTGTATGGGCTGGGGTGCATCACAATTAAATGATTATCTTTCAACCCGTAAACTGGCTCTTGCAATGGTAGAGGCGAACAAGTCAGGCTACAGCCCGGTTGCGGTAGACACCGCGCGAGGGACCATCAGTTTCTATGCTAACATGATTATACGCAATGTGTCCTACCATCAACTGTCCAAGGTGCTGGATGAGCCCGCGCTGGTGGCTGTGGCGGTTCGTAATAAGAGACTTCATAGGATTCGCAAAGTGGATTTGGAACGGCTGGAACTCAAGGAGCAGTTTCCAAAGATTCAATTTACAGGATACTCTTTGTATTTAGAGAAGAGGCAGTGAACACGCCATTTGAGTCGCAGTAGTCAGGCAATAGATTCTATGGCGAAGTTGCGCATCCTTTTCGCTCTGTTTCTGAGACCTCAGGTAACTAACATAATTCCAGAAAGACTCATCCATTGCCTTTGTCTTACTCCATAAATAGGGAACGTGGCCGTTATACAGAGAAAGCTGTTTGTGGGCCTCCTTAGGAGGAAGTTTCTCCACAGCCAGTTTCCAGACTGCTGCAACTAGACCGCTTCTGTCCGCCCCTGCCTTACAGTGGACCAAAATGGGTTTTGGAGCCTTTTTCATTAAATCAATTATCTCTGCAATGACTGAGGGAGGTATAATCTTTTCGGGTGAAAGGCGGAAGCTGACAATTACGACCCCTTTGGTCCCGGCTACCTCCATTTCGTCCTTATACCACTGTTTGTCCTCCTTTTTCCCCCTTAGGTTAAGGATAGATTTTATCCCGTATTTGTTCATATATTCTAATAACTGATCTCTATCGAGCTGTGCAGAGCGGTAGACCATGCCCTTACTTACCTCGTGGAAATTTCCTATCTCCTTCATGTAAACGTATCTAGCGACAATCAGTACCATAATTAAGATACCAAAACCCATTGCTGCTCTTTTGAAGATTTTCATTATTTTCATTGTTATTAGGCCCTTCAATACTTTGTATTATTATACCTCAATGAGCTTTACATCGTAATGCCTGAATTGTCGATCAGATGTTATTCCGGCGAGATCCTCTGCCATGGCTTGAGTAATCAAGAGCCTGTCAAATGGATCCTTGTGATAATCGGGCAAGATGAGCTTGATTGCCTGGGGTTAGAGACGTTCTGGCTCAATGTGCCACCACAACCATGACT
The DNA here is from genome assembly GCA_011042035.1 of Desulfobacteraceae bacterium. Lineage (GTDB taxonomy): Bacteria > Desulfobacterota > DSM-4660 > Desulfatiglandales > Desulfatiglandaceae > B111-G9. The sequence continues at coordinate 2,721 of DQZA01000039.1, read as the reverse complement.
GGGTATCAATTAAATATCCAGAGGGACATGTCATGGTCTACCTATTGGAAAAATGATTGGAGTTCCTTGGGCAAGGGGGCATCGAAATCATCTGCAATCCAGGCCTTGCCTTTGTCAGTACCCGGCTTTCGGTTGACCACGTCTTTCTTGTATGGGACGAGCTTGGCAATTGGCTTACCGGACTTTGCTATAATGACTTTTTCGCCCTGCCTGACGCGGGTGAGTAGGCGGGATAAATGGGTCTTGCCTTCGTGGGTGTTAACCGTCAACATGGCAATCATCCTTTCCGTCACTCTGCCGTTTGGCGGTCAGAGATTGATGGATTGCCGCTTTCCTGCGTGACAGCCTGACAGCAGGCAGGCATTGCACGCCACACTGTTAGTTGGAAGCGGAAACCCATATCCTCAAATTAAACTAAGTCCAGGACTAAGTCAAATACAAAAGCTAGCCCAATCAGTGCAACTGAATCTTGATCCTAAGGTTTTACTAGGAAAGGATCTTGATGAGGTTCTCCTTGGTAGTGGTGAGGTCCTCGTTATTCTCCTCCAGGGTAGGTGTATGCTCCAAGATTCCCATCTCCGCAAGTACCCACTTTATTAGCTCGGGAGTGTTAGAGGAATAGAGATCACGCAATTGATGCAAGAATTGGCCTGTTTCCCACAATTGCTTCATGGAGTCCGGGTAATCCCCGGTGGTCTCATTGAGGTGCAAAGAGGATTCGGTAATAGTTCTCCACTTGTCGGGTGCCAAATTGGCACCTGCTGATATTACTCCGCTCAGGCTGGGAAATTCCAGGAAGCGGGCCTCGTCCCCGTCGTATATCCTGAAATTGGAATGTTTTCTTACGGCCTTTTGGTAATTGTAAGCACGGTCCATTGAGCCTAGGAAGATCAGACCGGAGATAAAATCCATTATCGCCATTTCTTTTAGTATTGACGTGCGGATATTCTTTCGTTTTATGGAACTTCTGACTTGAGAAACAGAAACAGGATCATTCACCAGAATGAAGGGACGGTCTGCGAGGCGGAATAATTCTTCATAAAGGGTCGGCAGCCCCCTGTTGCTATGGTAGAGCAAAGGTGTATCTACCCAGTAAATAGGGGCATCGTACCGCCTGCTTTCTGTGACCTTTTGAAGGGCAATCATGTTGCGCCTTGTATCTGCCTCATCTTTTCCCGTGATCCAGACAAACAAGGGAAGGGCCCGGGGAGTAATGGCCATCGTCCTTTCCAGGAGCTGTTTTCGTACCTTCAGGCTGAGGATGTTTCCCTGTCCTGCCCATGGGCCTGCGATCAAGATGCCATGGACGTGCTCAGCCACCTTTTCCAGTAGTCTTTGAAGCCCACCGATATCAATTGCATCCCCGTTCTCAATGGGGGTAATTAGATCAAGAATTAATCCTCGGGGCGGATCCTGATATTCCATTGAGCCTGAACTCCTCCCTTCCCAGAAGGTCATGAAGGTGTGCGATGCCTTTTACCCTGTTATTTCTGTCTACTACCACAAGATGGGTGATACCATGTAGTTCCATTATTGCAAGGGCCTCTGCGGCCCTCTGGTTTTCTTCAATAGTCCTGGGCGAGGCAGACATGATACTGTCCACCGTGAGGTCATGAATTTGCTTGTGTTTCAAAAGGGCCCGCCTGAGGTCTCCATCCGTGACAATGCCTTTTAGTGTCTTCTTGGAATCAACCACCAAGGTGGCACCTATCTTTTTCCTATTTATTTCTTCAATAGCCTGGGCCACTAAAGTCCCCGACTCAACCATGGGCACATTGTTATCCGTAAGCATTATTTCCTTCACCTTAACAGCCAGCCTTTCGCCCAACGAACCCCCCGGATGGAACTTTCTGAAGTCCTCCTTGCCGAATCTGCGCTTGTTTATGAGGGCCACAGCCAAGGCATCTCCCATCGCCAGCGCTGCTGTGGTACTTGCAGTTGGTGCGAGCCCAAGAGGACAAGCTTCTCGCTCGACCCCTACATCTATGACAATATCACTGGCAAGGGCCATAGGGGAGTCTGGGTCGCCGGTAAAAGATATGATCTTTGCTCCCATTTTTTTCAGTAGAGGAAGGATGGCATTTATTTCCGCCGTCTTGCCACTGTTGGATATGGCAAGGACTATGTCATCGGGTGTAACCATGCCAAGGTCACCATGTATGGCCTCAGCCGGATGCAGGAAAAGGGAAGGAGTACCGGTACTGTTCAACGTAGCTGTTATCTTCCGGGCCACCAGGCCTGATTTCCCCATACCGGTGAGGATAACCCTGCCCTTGGACTTCAATATCAGTTCAACCGCCCTTTTGAATTCAGGGCCGATTTTGTCCACAAGTCCCAGGATTCCGTGGGCCTCTATTTTAAGGACCTGTTTTGCTTGTTCTATAACCATGGGTGCCTTCCTGCAGTTTTCTGACTTCCTTTACGGTGAATTTCTATCATGGTAGTGTAAAGATGTTCAAGGTATAAATGAAGCAGGAGTTCACGCTAGCAAAACTGAAGAAAGGCCAACCTTTTTCCTTATTTCAAATACCACCGTGCCACCTCCTGTGTAGTCGCATGGGTCGAGGCACTGGACGTAGGCTACGTCTGGGTCCTTCGATAATCCAATATCCCTTGGATCAACTCCTCTTATAAAACCGCAGAATATCGAATCATGAATTTCGGATGTCGAAGTGAAAACTTCGGAGTTCTGCGGTTCGACATTCGATATTCAGGCCTAGC
>DQZA01000129.1 GCA_011042035.1 Desulfobacteraceae bacterium | reverse complement strand
TGTAGCGTCTAACTTGCAAAAAAAAGCTGACTATTATATCTTGACAATTACAACAGGAATAAATTAGATTCCAGCAGTTAATTCTACTATGAAAGGCTGGTGATAGAAGGGTAAGTACACAGGTTAGGGGCAATTTGGGCAATAACATTACAATTGAGGAGGAGGTATCATGCGGAAATTCTTTATTTCGGCAATGGCACTTGTATTTGTAATGGCTCTAGTGTTTTGTGGCGTGAGCCCAGCCCATGCCAAGGCCATTAAGGTGGGAGCAGTAATTAACCTGACCGGCCCAGCTTCCACATGGGGTCAATTTCATGCCAAAGGCATGAAAGATTACATGAGGTACATTAATGAGGTTAAGGGTGGTGTTGCCGGAAACAAAATCGATCTAACCGTCGTGGACCACGCCTACAAGGTTCCTGAGGCCATCAAATATGTAAAGAAATTCTGCACTCAAGACAAAATGGACATGATAGCCACCTGGGATGCTGGCGCAGGAATCATGTGCAAACCCATTTTTCAAAAATACAAAACCCCAGATATTAATTACTCCACTTACCAGGGTTTCCTTAAACCTCCTATTGATTATGCATACCTTCCCTTCGGAAGCTATATAATGGACAGCTACGCGCTTCTTGAGTACATCAAGAATATCAACAAGGGCCCCGGGGCCCCGAAGGTAGGACTGTTGACATACAACAACGCATACGGCAAATCCATTCATGGACCCTGCAAGGCCTATGCTGCAAAACATAACATCAATATCGTTGACATTGAGGAATTCCCTCCCAAGACCCTGGATCTGAACACAGAGCTGTTGCGCCTCAAACAAAAGGGCGCCGAGTACATCGTAGTGCAGTGCCTGCCCTCTGCCATCATTATGGCACTTCAGTCCGCAGACAGGGTAAATTACAAGGTCCCCTTCTTTGGCACCTGGACTTCTACCGATCCTGATTTCTTCCGCCGAGGCAAAGGCCTCATCAGGGATCGCATGTTCATGCAGTTCCCCGGTTGCTTGCCTTCAGACAACAGCCTTGGTTACAAGCTGCTCAAGACCCTGTGGGATCGCTACAAGACGGTCAGCTCCTTTGACGCATCTTACTGGGAGGGCGTAGCCGTTGCAGCCATCATGGTAAGGGGATTTGAGAGAGCGCAGGAAAAATTTGGTAAGGTTAGCAACATCACCATAAACCAGGCCCTCCAGACCTTCAGAAATGAAGACTTTGGAGGCCTTGTCCCCCCTGTAACCTACACCAATACTGATCACAATGCTTCATTCAAGGCCAGAATAGTCCAGATTCATGAAGATGGGACATACACACCGCTGACCAACTTCTGGGAACCTGGCAAAGAAAAGGTGCAGATAATTCGATGAAAGCATTTCGTGGAGAACCAAGCATTTTCGCCTCCGTCCGCCCGGAAGATCGCCGGGCGGACCTGGAGGTGAAAACTTTAACTTTGAGGTTTGGGGGTATCACAGCCCTAAACAAGATCGATCTGTCGGTGCGAACTGGCGAGCTAATGGCCATTATTGGCCCCAATGGGGCTGGAAAGACCAGTCTTCTCAACTCCATCACCGGATACTACAAGCCCCAGGAAGGGCAAATATTTTTCAATGATCAAGAGATTACTAGAATGCCCCCGCATCACCTTACAAAGTTGGGGATTGGGAGAACCTACCAGAATATCGAGCTTTTCCCAGGAATGACGGTCCTTGCCAATATGCTCCTGGCACGCCATGTCCATTGTCAATATGGCGTGGCCAAGGCCGCCTTCTTCACCAAGGGTGTGCGGGAAGAGGAGGTCCGGCACCGCGAGGTGCTAGAGGAACTCATTGACTTCCTCGAAATGCAGTCTATTCGAAAACAACTGGTTGGGTCCCTTCCCTATGGTATGCGAAAAAGGGTCGAACTTGGGCGGGCCTTGGCCCTCGAACCCAAGCTGCTCATTCTCGATGAGCCCTTTGCAGGTATGACCCTAGAAGAAAAAGAAGATATGGTCAGGTTTCTCATGGAGCTAAACGAGGCCTGGAACCAGACCATGATCTTGGTGGAGCACGACATGTCCATTGTGATGAGTATTTCCCAGCGCATCGTGGTTTTAGATTTTGGTGTAAAAATCGCAGAGGGAGCACCTGACTTTATCCAAAATCATCCTCAGGTAATCAAGGCCTACCTGGGTGATACCCATAAACTATAAAATTGGTGAAGAATACTTAAACATGAGTGAAGACAAGAATATCCGAAGAGTCGACCGCGAATTTTTGGCTTCCTTGGATCAGTATACCATCCCTCAGATCCTTTCCAAGCAGGCGGAACGCCTTGGTGACACCCACATTGCTCTCCGCGAAAAGGCTTACGGCATATGGGAAACCTTTACGTGGAAAGATTATTTCCGCTATTCAAAGATGGCTGGCCTTGGACTGAAGTCCCTTGGACTTCAGAGGGGAGACAACGTGGGCCTTATTTTAGATAATCATGTAGAGTGGCTGTTCAGCGAGTTGGGCGCACAGGCCATGGGTGCGGTGACCATCCCCTTATTCACTTCTGCCGTGGCCAAGGAGCTAGTCTACGGTCTGAACAGGGTGAAAGCGCGGTTCGTTTTTGCCCAAGATCAAGAACAAGTGGACAAGCTCCTCGCCGAGAGAGAACAACTTCCAGACGTGGAGATGGTCATTTATATTGACCCCACTGGGATGAGGAATTACCGAGACAACCCATGGCTCATTAGCTTCGCTCAATTACTTGAGCTCGGCGAGGAACTGGATGAAGAACAACCCGAGCTTTTCATTAAGGAGCTATGGGAGGGAAAGCCACAGGATATCGCCCTGATGTTAATGACATCAGGTACTACAGGGCTTCCCAAGATGGTAATGCTGGCCCACGAGAACCTTCTGGAGATGGGCCGCAAGTGGTTGGAGACTGCCCCTATTGGTATTGGGGATAACTGGATCTCCATAACCCCAACTGCATGGATTGTTGACCAGATGTGGGGCCTGGGCATCACCCTGCCGGGGGGAATGGTAATGAATTTCCCCGAGACCCTTGAAACCGCAACCCAGGATTTTAGGGAGATAGGCCCAACTGTAATAGTGACGTCATCCAGATTTTGGGAGGACCTAGCCTCCACCATAAGAGTCAAGATCAGCGATGCGGGATTTATCAAGAGATGGCTATATAACCTTTCTCAAAGAATTGGAGGCGCCGCTGTTGACCTCGAATCAGAAGGCAAGCCTGTACCTGGCCACCTACGGGCCCTAAAATGGCTCGCTTATAGAATTGTATCGCTGCCATTGATGGACAGGGTGGGCTGTCTGGGATTTCGCGCTGCATATACAGGGGGGCATCCCATCAGCCCGGACGTCATAAGGTTTTTCCGTGCCAATGGCTTGAACCTGAAACAGTGTTATGGTCTCACTGAGGCAGGCGGCATCTTTCAGGTGCAGCCCGATGGCGAGGTCAAGCCTGAAACAGTGGGTAAACCCCTGCCCAGAACGGAGGTGCGCATTGCCGAAGACCAGGAAGTTATTGTAAAAAGCAAGTCGGTCTTTAAGGGATATTACGAAAGTCCCGAGGCCACTGCCGAGACCTTGAAGGACGGATGGTTCCATACCGGTGATGCAGGCTACCTTGATGATGATGGTCATCTCCTCATAATAGGGCGCAAGCAAGACATAATGCGCACAAGGGAAGGGGAAGCCTTTTCACCCGACTTCATTGAAACCCGCTTGAAGTTTAGCCCATATATCAAAGAGGCTGTAATCTGGGGTGAGGGTCAACCTTATATCACTGCATTTATCAACATAGATTTCGGGAACGTGGGAAACTGGGCAGAAGAGAGAAGAATACCATATACCACTTATACGGATTTGTCCCAACAACCAGCGGTGGAGGAATTGATAAGGGGAGAGATTAAGGAGGTTAATACTCAGCTTACCGGGCCAATGCAAATTGTCAAATTTATCCTTCTATACAAACTGCTGGACGCTGATGACGAGGAGCTTACCCGCACCGGCAAGGTACGCCGTGGCTTTGTATCTAAACAGTATAAGGACCTAATCGATGTAATGTATTCAGACAAGAAAGAGTTGCCAGTTAAAGGTGAGGTCCGTTACAGGGACGGAACAATAGGCACCATTGAGACGACTGTGAGGATCCTGGAAGTTTGACGTCTGGGACAATAAGGAAGTATCCACCGCAAGAACAATAGCGGAAAAGGAGGAAACTTTTAAATATGGAATTCTTTTTTCAGCTCTTGGTCAATGGTCTTTCCATAGGTTTTTTGTATGCCCTTTCCGCCCTGGGCTTCGTGATGATCTTCAAGTCCAGCAGTGTGCTCAACTTTGCCCATGGTGAATTGCTGGCCATAGGAGCATTCATATTCCTCGCCCTTTCAGTATGGGCCAAGCTCCCGATCATAGTTGCCTTTGGCCTCACCCTTGTAGGGAGTTTCGCCTTGGGATTCATAATTGAGAGACTCTTTCTGAGGCCCCTCATAGGCGAGGCACTGATTGAAGTTATTATGCTCACCGTGGGTCTTGCTGCTATGTTCAAGGGTCTGCTTCTATTTATTTTTGGTGGCGACACACAGAGTTATCCGCATTTCTTGCCCGAAAGCCTCACAATTCACTGGGGCAACATAGAAATACCTTCCGTGTATGTGGCGACCTTCATCATAGGGATTATTTTCTTGGCTCTTTTTGGTTTCTTTTTTAAGTACTCTTCCCAGGGTATCTACATGAGGTCAGTTGCCGACAACCAGCCTGCGGCCCTTTCCCTGGGAGTTCATGTCCGGAGGGTTTTTGCCATGTCATGGGCGATTGCTGCCCTTGTGTGTGCGATGAGCGGCATAGTTTTGGGGATCATCAATGGAGTCAACGTGCATGAGCTGAGCTCAATTGGATTAAAGGTATTTCCCGTTGTCATTTTAGGCGGGCTTGACAGCATTGGAGGTGCAATTTTAGGCGGCATCATAATTGGCCTGCTGGAAACCTTTACGGGAGGTTACGTCTCCACGTCCCTCAGGGAAGTAATTCCATATATCACACTGGTCTTC
>DQZA01000104.1 GCA_011042035.1 Desulfobacteraceae bacterium | reverse complement strand
CTTTCAAAGCTGGATGCTCTCTCCTGGCTTCATCACAATGGGCTCTGCTGAGGTTTCTGCTTTCACCCTCTCAGCCCACGCATTTGGGTCCTGTTTTATCACGTCGAATGTGTTGTAATGTATCGGGATCACCTTTGCAGGTTGTATAAGATTCACCGCCCTCAGTGCGTCATCTGGGCCCATGGTAAAATTGTCGCCAATGGGAAGAATCGCTAGATCAATACCCTCTTCGCCAATCAGCTTCATATCATAAAATAGACCCGTATCACAGGCATGATAAATTTTCTTCCCTTGAATATAAAGGAGAAAACCGCAGGGATTTCCCCCATAGCTTCCATCAGGCAATGCTGATCCATGGTGTGCAATGGTGAGCTTTACCCTTCCCCACGGGAAATTATAACCACCCCCAATATGTAGAGGGTGGGCGTTTTGTACACCCTGGTTACTCACCCATGTCTGAATCTCAAAGTTGGAGATCACGGTCGCCCCCGTCCTTTTGGCTATATCCACCGCGTCTCCCAGGTGATCGGCGTGACCGTGGGAAACAAGAATATGATCTGCAGCCACGTCGTCTGCCTTTACGGGCGACTGTGGATTTCCCGTAATAAAAGGGTCGATAAGTATCCTCGCCTCTCCCGTATCCACTAAAAAGCATGCATGACCATACCAGGTGATTTTGATTGCCATGGCCTACCTCCATCGAAAAAGGTTTGTGGTTAGATTTCATGTTAGCGAATATAATAATCCACCTAACACTGTGTCAAGAAGGCGAGAGCCACTCGTATTAATGTTGACATGGTATTGCTTTTTCCTTAGCATCCCAGAAGCCCCAGTGGAGGTTAATCATGCCCCAGGAAAAGACAAAACCCAAGGACTTTATTCGCGCCATCATTGATGAAGACCTCCGCACGGACAAGTATGGCGGTAGGGTTCACACTCGCTTTCCGCCCGAACCAAACGGGTACCTCCATATCGGGCATGCCAAATCCATTTGCTTAAACTTTGGTATTGCTGATGAATATGGAGGGCTGTGCAATCTTCGGTTTGACGATACCAATCCAACCAAAGAAGATGTGGAATACGTAGAGTCCATAATGGAAGACGTGCGGTGGCTTGGCTATGACTGGGGCGACAGGCTGTATTATGCCTCGGACTATTTTGAGCAGCTTTACCAGTACGCAATAGAGCTTATCAAAATGGGCAAGGCCTATGTCTGCGACCTAAGCCCAGAGGAAATTCGTCAGTACAGAGGCACCCTGACGGAACCAGGAAAAGAAAGCCCTTACAGAAACCGCTCTGTTGAGGAAAACTTGGACCTATTCCAGAGAATGCGGGTAGGGGAATTTCCCGATGGTTCTCGAACACTGCGGGCAAAGATTGACATGGCATCCCCTAACCTCAATATGCGCGATCCTGTTATATACAGAATCATGAGGGTCCCCCATCACCGAACGGGCGATAAATGGTCCATTTACCCAATGTACGATTTTACCCATTGTCTATCGGATTCTATCGAAAGAATCACCCATTCCCTCTGCACCCTTGAGTTTGAGGACCATCGCCCCCTTTATGATTGGTTCCTCGACCAACTGGGTGTGTACCACCCCCGGCAAATAGAATTTGCCCGCCTCAACCTTAGTCACACGGTCATGAGCAAAAGGATGTTGGGCCAGCTTGTGGACGAGGGCTATGTGAGAGGTTGGGATGACCCACGGATGCCAACCATTGCGGGACTGCGGAGGCGGGGATATACCCCGGAAGCCATTCGCACCTTCTGTGACCGTATCGGACTGGCCAAACGCGACAGCATGGTGGACATTGCACTACTCGAGCACTGCGTGCGGGAAGATTTGAATAAGCGCGCACAGAGGGTAATGGGGGTACTTCACCCGTTGAAGGTGGTGATCGAGAATTACCCTGAAGACAAAGTGGAGGAGCTGGATGCCATAAACAACCCCGAAGACCCTTCAATGGGGACGCGCAAGGTACCCTTCTCCCGGGAGCTTTATATTGAAAGGGATGATTTTATGGAGAACCCACCCAAGAAGTTCTTCCGCCTTGCCCCTGGGCGCGAGGTGCGCTTGAGGTATGCTTACTTCATTACGTGTGTGGACGTGATAAAGGACGAGAATACGGGTGAGGTTATCGAGCTTCGGTGTACATACGACCCTGCAACCCGTGGAGGTGATGCCCCTGACGGCAGAAAGGTGAGAGGAACTCTTCATTGGGTGTCGGCGGCCCACGCAATACCAGTGGAAGTGCGCCTTTACGAACACCTATTCCTGAAGCCCGACCCTGGAGACGTGGAAAAAGGCAAGACTTTTAAGGAATACATAAATCCGAATTCCTTAGTAGTGTTGAATCCATGTTACGTAGAACCGAGCCTGGCGAACGCAAAGCCAGGCGAACGGTTCCAGTTTGAAAGGGTGGGATACTTTTGTGTTGATTCGGTGGACTCCAAGCCCGGAACACCGGTATTCAACCGAACCGCCACACTCAGGGACACTTGGGCAAAAATCCAGAAAAGGGAGGCGAAAAACCAATAATTTGCCTTGGAGAGTACTTGAAATAGCAGCCAGGAATCTTTATACTTAAAAACAAAATATGAAAATAGGGGTATGTAAGTATGAAAATAGGAGGGCGAGGACAGGTCACAATACCCAAGGCACTTAGGGAAAAATACGGGTTACTTCCCAACATGGAGGTAGAATTTTTGCCATTGGAAGACGGGATCAAATTAAGAAAGAAAACCACCCATCTAAGTCCTGTCAGGCATGTATTTGGCATCCTAGGGAAGGGTGGTAGAACTGACGATTACATGGAAGAGATAAGAGGTAGATGATCACTTTTGTCGATACGAACATTTTGCTGGATATCTTTCTACCTGATCCTGAGTTCGGCGAAAGCTCGGCAAACGCTTTAGAGACAGCTTTTCAGAGCGGCTCGCTGGTCATAAATGAGATTGTTTACGCAGAACTGGCACCTCAATTCGATGACTGCCATACTCTAGACAACATCTTGGAGGGTCTCGGAATCAGGATTGTGCTTATTGACAAGGAAACCGCCTTTGCTGCAGGACAGCTTTGGAAAAAATATAGGGCGGCAAGGGGAAACAAGAGACGGATTCTTGCCGATTTTTTGATTGGAGCCCATGCTCTCAATTGTGCAGATACACTGCTTACCCGGGACAGGGGATTTTACCGGCGGTATTTTAAGAGCCTGAAGATAGCTCCCTCTACGCTGTCCTAATTTTCATTGTTATTTGAATGCGCATATCTGTTCTCAGTAAGCATCCCCCAAAACATGCAAATTGCCGAGGTGTACCCGTCGCAGCCCCGCCACCCGTGTTCCCCCAAGAAGTCCGACCTGCCCACAGTATTGTCACAAACAACGGACACAAAAGTTTCCATGACCCACCCCGCCATTTTCCATATTAATTAACACTACCGACCCTCCGAAATCCTTAACCAAATAGATGCCTTTCCATGACAACTTCGGCATTTGTCTCATATATCTTGACTCTGCAATTGACATCCTCGCCCTTGTTTTCTCCAGGGCCCCATAACCTTCGTATGGATTGACCACTTACCTGTCAAGCGCAAACTTTTCATCAATTTTTGAGTTTGTCCCTTTGCCTGATGTTTTTGTTGCATTTTGTAATAAATTTTCTTGACACTTAAATAGGATTTTAATATTGTGCCGAAAATCACGAGTAGGCTAATAATAGATTTTTACCATATTCTTCTTCATTCTAGGCAAGCTTAAACAACTATTTTGGGGAGCTGTAGATGAAAATCTATTCGAAAGTAAGCCTGATCTTGCTGACTGGATTGCTTTGCACTCTCTCCTTATACGGCATATCTGAGGCTGCGGGAACCCAGGCGACGTCCTCGACAGCCGGCGGGCATGTCTGGTGGTTTTGGCCTTTGGTATTACTACTGGTTACTTTTGTTATGGGAATTTTTGCTGTCTTGGGCGGAGTTGGGGGAGGTGTCTTGTTTGTCCCAATCATAAGCGGATTCTTCCCATTTCACCTTGACTTTGTTCGCGGTTGTGGCTTATTGGTGGCCCTATCGGGGGCCCTTGCTGCGGGCCCAGGGTTACTGAAAATGAATCTGGCGAGCCTTAGGCTGGCAATACCCGTGGCACTCATTGCCTCCACATGCGCCATTGCCGGAGCCATGATAGGCTTAGCCCTTCCCACCAACATCGTGCAGATAGCGCTGGGAGCCACAATAATAGGTATCTGCATCTTGATGCTCACCGCAAAAAAATCCGAACTGCCGGACGTGCCAAAGGCAGACAAGCTGTCAAGCATTCTTAGAATTTACGGTGTGTACCAAGAGGGAAGCACAGGGCAAATCATTGACTGGAAAATACATAGGACTCCCCTTGGTCTGTGTCTGTTTGTAATAATCGGTATTATGGCAGGCATGTTTGGCCTTGGGGCAGGATGGGCCAATGTGCCAGTGCTGAACCTGGTAATGGGGGCACCTTTGAAGATCAGCGTTGCCACGAGCAAGTTTCTTCTCTCCATTACTGACACCTCTGCGGCTTGGATCTATCTTAACAAAGGCTGCGTGATCCCAATGATGGTTGTCCCCTCTCTTGTTGGCATCATGCTTGGATCTTTTGTCGGTGTCAGGATCCTTGCCGTCGTGAAACCCACTCTTGTTAGGTGGATCGTTATCGCCATACTGGCATTTGCAGGCGTAAAGGCCTTGCTCAAAGGGCTTGGAATCTAGAACAGTGGAGGGAAAAATGGTCGAAAAGACTTCAGCAGACCTCAAGGCAGGACCCGAGCAATTGATTTACGCATCCATCCTTGAGAAGGGTATGCTTGTGGGGCTTGTGATCCTGTTCATAACATTCATAATATATGCCTTTGGCATAATGAAGCCTTACATCCCGCTTGATCAGATCTCACAGTACTGGTCAATGAATGTGCATGACTATCTGCACCATGCAAAAATAGAAGGGGGTTGGAGCTGGGTACGAATGCTTGGCTACGGGGACTTCCTTAATTTCATTGGTATCGCTATCCTGGCGGGTGTCACAATACT
>DQZA01000208.1 GCA_011042035.1 Desulfobacteraceae bacterium | reverse complement strand
ACGGACAACACCACGCCCGTCTCGCTGACCTCCACTCTCTTTTCATAGTCCCTAATCTGATCCCTTATGACCTGACTTATTTCTTCTGCTCTGATCTCCATTAGCTATATTCACCCCTTTTTAATGATTCTTTTAAGCCCTCCAACTGGGCCCTTACGCTGCCGTCCAATATCATGTCACCTATTTTTACGACGACGCCGCCAATGAGAGAGTCGTCTTCGCTAACATCCGGTACCACTGTTTTCCCCGTCAGCTTTTCTAGCCCCTGTTTCAACTCTTCCAAGGCCTCTTGCTTCAGGGGCCGAGCAGTTATTATATTTGCCCTCGTTATATTAGAAACTTCATCCGTAAGCTTCCTATAATGTTGGGCAATCCCTGAGATGGCCCCTATTCTGTCCTTATCCAGTAAAACTCTCAAAAAATTTTTCACCACATCTGGAAAATCTGACTTGGCCAAAACCGCCTCAAGTACCCGGATGCGCTCTTCTGTAGAAAAAATCTTGCTGGAAATGACCTTAAAAAAATTCTCATTTTCCTCGCAAAATCGAGCAAACTCTTCCAGGCACTTACCGTAGGTTTCGTAGTTGCCGTCCTCTCTGCCAATACCGAATAATGCCTTTGCGTATCTTCTGGAAATCTTGGAGCTAATCAATGTAACTTCTCCACCCTGTCAATGAATTCACTAACCAAATGTTCCTGATCCTTATCAGTTATTTCTTTACTTATCATCTCCTCTGCCTTCTTGGTGGCCAGCTCAGCCACTTCCTGGCGCAGCCTGCCGCGGGCAGCATCCATTTCCCTTTGAATGGTAAACTCAGCCTGTTCCAGGATCTGCTTTGCCCTTTCTTTTGCTTCCTTTATGATTCTTTCCTTCTCTGCAATCCCTTCAGCCTTAAACTGCTCAAGGATCCTCTTTTTTTCCTCCTCAAAGGCCTTTAGCTTCTGCTCAAGCTCCTTAACCCTGTTCTCTGCCAGCTCCTTGCCCCTCTTCAGCTCATCCAATTTTTCCCTTATTGACTCCCTTCTGGATGAAAAAAAATCTTTCATGGAGCTTTTTCGGATCACGACAAATAAAATAATGACCATAAGGCCAAAGTTTATACACCTTGCGATCAAATCCTTTGTAGCAGCGCCACCGTCATGAGCAGCAGCCTCACCGCCATGTTCAGCCGCCCAAAGCCAAGCCGTCGGCGCCCATACCAGAAATAGAGTACCCAGAATCAATAAGGTCTTTTTATATATCCTTAATAAGCCTTTGTCCCGGCTCATCGAATGGCCCTCCCCAAAATCTTTTCAACTAGCTCTCCGGAAAAAGTGGCTACCTGTGCCTCCAACTCCCTCCGAACCTCTTCCATCTTGGCCTCAATCTCCTTCTTGGCCTCCTGAACCTTATCGCCAGCCTTTTCCATGGCCTCTGAGAGGATAGACTTTTCCTTTTCTACGCCTTCTTGCTTAATCGCTTCTTTTTGTTGAAATCCCTCTTTCCGGGTGAGCACCATTCCCTCTTCAACGTGTTTGGCACTCTCGTCGGCCCGAGTTTCATACTCATGTATTGCCTTCTCCAGCCCCTCCATTTCTTCCTTTCTTTTTCTGATTATATTCCGGATAGGCCTGTAAAGAATAAGGTTCAGGACAAACAACAGAAACAGAAAATTTGCTATTTGGTAGATTAGTGAAATGTCTATCTTCAGCATGGTAAACGCATCCTTTTCTAAACTAATCCAATAGGTTCACGCCTTGACGGGTAACGCCTTTTACAAAAAAAAAATCGCCTTGTCAAAGTTTTTTTTGCGGGGTGGAGTTTTTCCATTGAAATTAAGAAATAACCGCTACCTTTTTTTCGTCTTCCTTAGCCAGCGACTGCATCTTACAGGTGCCTTCAAATATAACGCCTTCATCAATAATCACGATCGGTGACTGGATATTGCCAAAGACCTTTCCTGGTGCGTGAATTTCAATGCGCTTTGATGCAACGATACTTCCCTTGATTTCACCGCTGACAATTATCTCGGACACCTCTATATCGCCCTCAATAAAGGCCGAGTCTCCCACTACCAGAGTCCCTTCGCTGAAAATTTCTCCCTTGAAGCGGCCATCCAACCGCACCGAACCCGTGAAGGAAAGCTTTCCCTCAAACTCGGTGCCTTCGCCCAAAAAAGCACTCATTTCTTCTCTTGTCTTCTTCATGACAGCACCCCGCCTAACAATTCCGGCTCCTTATCATAAGCTTTTAGATTTTGCAAGAAAAATCACAAAGTCTTAACAAAAGATAAAAAAAGGCTAGTTTGAGTTACTATTACATTGTTTTGGACCCCCTCACTGGAACATAAACCTCCTCATCCTGATGTTCATCAAAATACCCAGCGCCGCCATTGTGGATACCAAAGATGATCCCCCATAGCTGAACAACACCAAGGGGATCCCCACAACTGGCAATAAACCGGTAACCATCCCCACGTTGATTACCACCTGCCAGAATACTATGGATGTAATACCTACTGCCAACATCGCACCAAACTTATCTTTTGAATTCTTTGCAATATATATGCCCCACAGAATGATGAGGAAGTAGAGGCCCACAAGAACTATGGCCCCTATGAACCCCCACTCTTCCGCCCATACAGAAAATGCAAAATCCGTGTGCTGCTCAGGCAAGAAATGGAGTCTTGTCTGCGTCCCCTGCAAGAATCCTTTTCCCCAGAGAAGCCCGCTGCCTATTGCTATCTTGGACTGGTTAATATGATAACCCGCCCCCAGAGGATCCATCTCAGGATTCAAGAACGTCAAAATGCGCCTTTGTTGGTAAGGTTGTAAGTGGAGCCATACAAAAGGTGCCAGTACCAAAATCGATATTATGAGAATTAGTATTGATTTCCAGTGAATCTTGGCAAGAAACACCACCGAAGCTCCCACCATAATTAATAACAATCCTGTCCCAAGGTCTGGCTCCTTTACCACCAAAACAAAGGGTCCCAAGATAAGCCCAAAAGGAACCCACAAGTCCCTTAGCTTGTATTCCTTAAACTCCTTCTTTTCACTAAAAAAACGAGCGAGGGCGAGCACCAGGCTGATCTTTATCAACTCAGAGGGCTGGAAGGAAATGGGGCCAAGGCTGAGCCACCGCTGCGAACCAGACGATATCTTCCCCAGAACAAGCACGAGCACCAGCAAGGCAACGGAGACTAGGTATGCTGGATATGCCAAGCGTTCCAAACGAAAATAGTTGAAGGTGGTCATAAGCAGAAAGGCCCCAAAGCCCAGGCAGTACCAGTATATTTGTTTCCTGAATACGTGACTGCCTGCCTGCTCCCTGAGGGGAAACGTGGCGCTATACAGATTCAATATACTGGCAGCGGCTATCCCCATGAGGATGAGCAAAATGAACCAATCAAAATTCTGAACAAGCCTTCTGTCAAACATTTCTCTAGCCTAATTCCCTTCACCTATGTCCGAGAGCCCACCTGGGTTGCCAGCAGGGCAACGCCTGTCTGCCAAGGCTGCGAGATATCATTATTGAATGGCTGCACCCTTTTCACTTACAATCAAGCCTTTTTCCCGCAGATAATACTCTATCACCTGTCTCGCAACTGGAGCAGCTGCGCTGCCACCGTGTCCACCATGCTCAACTAATACCGATACGGCTATCTTGGGGTCGTCCGCTGGTGCAACAGCTACGAACCAGGCATGATCTTTGAACCTCTCATCTTCCTCTTTTTTCCCATCCTTGTCCTTTCCTAGACCTACAACCTGTGCGGTTCCAGTTTTACCAGCAACTTTCACCCCTTTTATGGCAGCCCTTCTTCCAGTCCCGTGCATATCATTTACAACCCCGATCAGGGCATCCCTTATAATTTGCATGTTTTCTTCGGAAAAATTCAGCTGTCCTTTGATCTTAGGTCTAAAGGCATAGAGCACGTTACCCTCAGGGTCTTTCACCAATTTGCTGACCTGGGGTTCATAAAGATATCCGCCGTTAAAGACAGAAGAGATGAAACAAGCCGCTTGCAGAGGGGTCACCAATAGGAAAGTTTGCCCTATGGCCAGAGAAAGGGTCTCTCCCATCTGCCACGGAACTCCCCACTCTCGGAGTTTCCATGCTCGGGTGGGAACGAGGCCTGGCTTTTCGAACCCAAGGTCAAAGCCCGTCCTCGTGCCAAGGCCCATCTTCTTGGCATAGGCTGCGATCTTATCAACACCCAGCCTCTTGCCCAAGGTGTAAAAATATACGTCACAAGACTCCACTAAAGCCCTGTGTAGTTTAACCTTGCCGTGGCCTGCTTTCTTCCAGCAACGGAATGTCCTGTTGCCAAGCTGCAGCCAACCTGGGCACCATATTTCTTCTTCGGGATCCACCACCCCTTCTTCTAGGGCGGCAAGGGCCACGACTATCTTGAAGATAGAGCCGGGCGAGTACATTCCTGCAATGGCCCTGTTTTGAAGTGGGTATCTTTTGCTGGTAACCATCTCCCTCCAGGTAAGCGGATCTATTCCTCCAACGAAAAGATTAGGATCAAAGGAGGGCTTGCTCACCATCGCAAGTACTTGTCCATTATTTGGGTCAAGGGCCACCACCGCGCCTCTTTTTTCACCTAAGGCATTCTCTGCCACCTCCTGGAGTCCAGTATCTATGGTTAAATAAACGTTGGCACCAGGTCTGGGGGACTGGCGGGAAATTATCTGAATCTGCCTTCCTGCTGCATCCACTTCTACCTGCTCCCCCCCCCTTATTCCTCCTAATGCCCTTTGCCATTTGAGTTCAATACCCGCCTTACCAACGAGGTCTCCCACCCGTACTCCATAATACTTTCTCGTTCTCAACTCTCTATCGGTGACTTCCCCTAGATATCCCAAGATATGTGATGCAAAATTACCTTTGATATAACGCCTTCGGGGGCTTACAGTGATCATAACCCCGGGGAGATTGAACCTGTGAGTCTCCACGATCGCCACCTCATCTCGAGAGAGTCCCCGCTTCAGGCAAACTGGCTCAAATGGCCTACTTGTGCTAGACTTTCTCATTAGTTCCATTGCCTGGTCCTTGTTTAAAGGTACCAAGGTCTCTAACCTTTGAACCAATCCTTT
>DQZA01000272.1 GCA_011042035.1 Desulfobacteraceae bacterium | reverse complement strand
GACTACTCAAAATATTAACTGAAATGCCCGTTAAGTGTCAATAAAAAAGAGAGGTTTTGCTAAATTGAGGTAAATTTGACGCCAGGTAGTATTTTATTCTAAAGGACGTCACGGCAGTGTGGAGTGTTACGAGAAGGTGCGGGGAGGCTGATAACTGGGGGTCGATCGAAAGTGCTTGACATATGGGAGACTTGGCTTATAGTAAATTCTTTATTTACTGTCCATCCATAAATTCCCTCTCCCTTGAGGCCTGCCTGCCGGCAGGCAGGGAGAGGGGTATAGAGTTTATGGATGGAAACCAACTAACTATGGGTAATATTTTAAATGATAATTGATCTTTCACAGATTCAACATGAACCGAAGACCTTTTACCTATGGCTTCCGGAGGAATGGTGGGAGCAGGATGTCCCCGGAGACCAGATTCAAGGGCTATATCAGCCTGTGGATGCATGTCTTACTATTGCGAGGCTAGGGAAACGATTTATGGTCAGAGGGAATCTGAGAACGGTTCTGATGCTTCAATGTGACAGGTGTATGGAACTATTTGGAAGAGAGTTGGAGGGCGAGTTTCATCTATTCTTGGAGCCTGTGCAGAAAAAGCAAGATGAGGAAGAGGAGGTGGAGCTAGCCGGTGAAGAAATGGGTATAGACCTGATACCAGGAGAAGAAGTTGAGCTTGAGCAGATCATAAAAGAACAAATTTATCTTTCGATTCCCATGAAAACCTTGTGCAAAGACGACTGTCTGGGACTTTGTCCGGTCTGTGGGGCAAATCGGAACATAAAGAAGTGCTCGTGCCACCTAACACAAGGGCATCCGGCATTTCAGGAGCTGAGAAAACTTTTATAAGGAGAGTTAGTTCGAAAAATGGCTGTACCTAAGAAAAAGAAATCCAAATCCAAGAGAGATATGAGAAGGGCTCATGATCACTTAAAGATGCCTAATGTTTCATATTGTCCACAGTGCCATGAGCCAATTTTGCCGCACCGTGTTTGCCCGGAATGTGGGTATTACAAGGGAAGGGCCATAATCAGCACCGAAGAGAGTTGATATGTTTGTGGCCGTGGACGCCATGGGCGGAGACTTTGCTCCGGATATGGTTGTTCAGGGTGCTGTTGAGGCCGTCACGGAGTTCGGGATCTCTGTCATTCTTGTGGGAGACGAAGCTCGTCTCAAGGGTATACTTGGGCAAAAACGGATTAAGGACCGAATACTTACGGCCCATAGCGAGCAAGTAATAGAAATGGATGAGCCGCCTTTAAAGGCGGTTAGGAAGAAACAAAGGGCCTCCATTAGGGTGGCCTTTGATTTAGTTAGAGATGGAAAAGCCCAGGCTGTTGTCAGTGCAGGCAATTCAGGGGCTACAGTTGCCGCTGGTATGCTTATTCTTGGCAAGCTAAGGGGTGTTGACAGACCGGCCATAGCAGGCGTCTTTCCAAGGGACAGAGGTCCAGCGGTGCTGATTGATGTTGGGGCGAATGTGGATTGCAGGCCTTCCCATTTGTTTCAATTCGGAATAATGGCTAAGGCATTTGCTAGCTCGTGCCTTGGAATAGAGGACCCTAGAATCGGGCTCTTAAATATCGGGGAGGAAGGGACAAAGGGGAACGAACAGGTAAGGCAGGCAAGGGAGTTATTTGAAAAGAGCAAGTTGAATTTTATAGGAAATGTGGAAGGAAGGGGTATCTTTGAAGGGGATGTGCAGATAATCGTCTGCGATGGGTTTGTGGGCAACGTGGTACTTAAGCTGAGCGAGGGAATGGCTGAAACTGTGAAACGGACTCTGCAAGGCGACTTGCGGTCCTCTTTTGTGGGGCGGGTTGCCAGCGCGCTTGCTAAAAAGCCCTTGGCTAGTTTCGAGGATAAGCTTGATTACGAAATTTATGGTGGAGCACCATTATTAGGGATCAATGGCGTGAGTGTGATCTGCCACGGGGATTCTAGCCCGAGGGCTATAAAGAACGCAATAAAACTTGCATCAGAATACGCAAACAAGAGACTGGTAGAGAAAATGTCTGCCGAATTAGAGAGATTGATCTCATAGGGGAGAAATTATGGACGAGAGAGTCTCGAGGGTGGTAGTTGTTACCGGAGGGTCAAGGGGTATAGGACGGAGCGTGGCCTTGAAATTTGCTGAGGAAAATGCCACCGTAGTATTGGTCCACTATGATCCAGATGAGTCAGCAGCGAATGAAACTCTCAGTATGTTGGATAGCAAGGGCATAACCGCTGAAAGTTACAAAGTCGATGTCTCGGCGTATGGAGCGGTGGAAGAGCTTTTCCATGAAATAATGGAAAGGTTTGGTAAAGTCGATGTCCTGGTGAACAATGCAGGAATCACAAGAGATACCCTGCTGATGCGAATGGAAGAGAAACACTGGGATGCGGTTATTAACGTGAATCTTAAGAGCGTGTTCAACTGCACCCATGCAGTCATACGACCCATGATAAAGCAGCGTTCGGGCTGGATAGTGAATATTTCTTCTGTTGTTGGGCAGATTGGAAATATTGGGCAAGCCAATTATTCCGCCTCCAAGGCGGGAATAATGGGTTTTACTAAGACGGTTGCACGAGAGGTGGCTTCGCGAGGGATAAGGGTAAACGCTGTGGCCCCTGGTTTTATAGAAACTGAAATGACAGCTTCCTTGCCAGAAAAGGTCAGGGAAAAGTTCCTTGAACAGATTCCTTTGGGTAGAATGGGTAAGCCCGAAGAAGTTGCTGAGGTGGTGTACTGGCTTTGCTCTGAGTCCTCTAGTTATCTTACGGGCCAGATTATCCACGTAAACGGAGGCCTGTATATGTAGTTGGTGCTCATGTAAGTTGCATGGCTCTAAACGGGGGAAGCCGTGGAGTCAAGTAAGAAGTGCTCATATTTCAGGTAGCAGGATATTGGCAGGTTGGTTATAGAACAAAAGAAACAACAGTGAGGAGGTATTGTTCTTATGGGAGAGATTGAAGAAAAAGTAAAAAAGATCATTTGTGAGCAGTTGGATGTTGCTGAGGAAGACGTGGTTCCAGAGGCCTCATTCGTGGATGACCTTGGAGCGGACTCATTGGACCAGGTGGAACTGATCATGGCAATGGAAGAGGAGTTTGACATTTCAATTCCTGATGAAGACGCTGAAAAAATAGCAACTGTTCAGGACGCGATTGATTATATAAAGAAAGCAATGGGTTAAATGAAAATTAATGGGCCAAGATGTATAGCAAAAGGCTTGTAAGGAAAGGAGCAATACGATGCCCCGAAGGGTTGTAATCACAGGCCTTGGAATGGTATCTCCACTGGGTGTTGGAGTGGAAGAGAATTGGGAAATGGCTTGCAAGGGGAAGTCCGGAATAGGGCCAATCACCAAATTTGATGCATCTCAGTTCCCAAGCAGAATAGCTGGAGAAGTAAAAAACTTTCGCTCTGAAGATTTTATGGAGAAGAAACAGATCAGGCACTTCGATATTTTCATCCATTATGCTGTTGCCTCAGCCAGGATGGCAATGGAGGACTCGGGATTGAAAATCGGATCGTCCAACAGCGGCAGGGTTGGATGCATTATGGGGTCCGGGCTTGGGGGCCTCGAGATGCTCGAGCATTATCACAAGGTATTGCTGGAAAGAGGCCCACGCAAAATCAGCCCCTTTTTCATACCTGGTATGGTAGCAAACATGGCCCCTGGGCAGATTGCCATTGAGTTTGGTGCCAAGGGCCCCAATTTATCCATTGAAACCGCGTGCGCAGCAAGCGCCCACGCAGTGGGAGAATCGTTCCGTTTGATTCGTGAGGGCATTGTAGATGCAATGATAACCGGCGGCGCAGAAGCTGTGGTTACCCCCCTGGCACTTGGGGGTTTTTGTTCCATGCGAGCCCTTTCCACCCGCAACGATGAGCCAGAGAAGGCATCGCGCCCATTCGAAGCAAATCGTGACGGCTTTGTTATGGGAGAGGGAGCCGCGGTGTTGATTTTGGAGGAGCTAGAGCATGCGCTCAATAGAGGGGCAAAGATATATGCGGAGATTGTGGGATACGGAATGTCTGCGGATGCCTACCATGTGTCTGCCCCAGAACCTGAAGGTGAGGGAGCCATAAGTTGTATGAGGATGGCGCTGCAGTATGCTGTCCTAGAACCCGAGGATGTAGACTATATAAATGCGCATGGGACGTCTACAAAACTTAATGATCTTTCGGAAAACAAGGCAATTAAGGCAGTATTCGGTGAGCATGCATATAAGCTCGCTATAAGTTCAACCAAGTCTATGACGGGCCACTTGCTTGGTGGGGCCGGTGGGCTAGAGGCTGCCTTCACCGCACTGACCATTAAACACGGCATAATCCCGCCCACCATAAATTATGAGACTCCGGATCCCGAATGTGACCTTGATTATGTCCCTAACGTTGCACGGAAGGCAAAGGTAAGGGTAGCGCTTTCCAATTCTTTTGGCTTTGGTGGAACTAATGCATGCCTTGCTTTTAGGGCGTTTGAATCCTAGATCAAGGAATTGGTGCCTGGCGGACAAAGGCGCCTGTTGCTCGGCCATCAGGGCCGTGCAGAGCATGGGGTGTGTTGAAGCTGAGCTTAAGGATCAGTGATTTTGAGTGGGGAAAATCATAGGCGATCGGGGAAACTAATGAAGATCATTATTGGTTCAGACCATGCTGGCTTTGACCTAAAAGAAGAGATTAAGGCATTTCTGGAGACTGAGCTGGGTCACGAGGTAGAAGATGTGGGGGTCTTCAACAAGGACTCTGCTGATTACCCGGTGATGGCCCAGAAAGTAGCGGGAGCAATCACTGAAGAGAAATTTCCCTTTGGTATCCTAATTTGTGGAACCGGTATTGGCATGAGCATTGCGGCAAATCGGTACAAAGGGGTGCGGGCGGCCCTCTGTCATAATATTCTCACCGCGCGGCTGAGCAGGCAGCACAATGACGCAAATATATTGGCAATGGGAGGCCGTATCATAGGGGTTAGTCTAGCCCAAGAGATGGTTCGGGAATTTTTGACCACATCGTTTGAAGGTGGGCGACACAAAAGGAGAATAGATCAGATAGATTGATTGGAGTTGATAGGTGGAAAGGCACCTAAGAGATGTAGACTTGGAAGTATAT